>NZ_JBEYRP010000011.1:73768-339446 GCF_040704085.1 Streptomyces sp. NPDC047841 | reverse complement strand
GGGGCCCCCCGCGCCCCCCGCCCCCCCCGCCGCCCCCCGCCCCCCCCCCCCGCCCGGGCGGGCGCCCCCCCCCCCCCCCCCCCCGGCCGGCCCCCCCGCCCCCGCGGCCGGCCCGTGCGGGGACCGGTCGCGGCACCGGGCTCGTCGAGCGAGGTCACGGCTTGAGGAACCCGGCCTCGGTCAGCACCTTCTGGCCCTCCGCGGAGCGTACGAGGGCGATGAACGCCTTGGCGGCCTCGGCGTTCGGCGCGTTCTTCAGCAGCGCGATCGGGTAGTCGTTGACGGCGCCGGCCGACTCGGGGAACTCCACGCCCTCCACCTTGTCACCCGCGGCCCGCACATCGGTCTTGTACACCACCGCCGCGTCGGCCTCCTTCAGCTCCACCTTGGTCAGGGCGCCCTTGACGTCCTGCTCGTAGGAGACCGGCGTGAGCTTGAGCCCGCCGGCGTCGAGGGCGTTCTGGGCGGCGGCGCCGCACGGGACGGTCCTGTCGCACAGGACGACCTTCAGACCGGACGTGGTGAGGTCCTTCAGGGAGGCCACCTTGTGCGGGTTGCCCGGTACGGTGGCGATCTCCAGCTGGTTGCGGACGAAGGTGACCGGGTTGCCGGCCGTGTCCTTCGCGTCCGTCACGACGGCCATGGTCTTGGGGCTGGCCGCGGCGAACACGTCCGCCGGGGCACCGCTGGTGATGTTGGCGGCGAGGGTGTCGCTGCCGCCGAAGTTGAAGCTGACCTTCGTGCCCTGGTGCTCCTTCTCGAACTCCTTGCCGAGGGTCGTGAAGCTCTCCTTCAGGGAGGCCGCCGCGAACACGGTGACCGTGCCGGAGAGCTTCGGGGACGCCGATGTGCCCGAGGGGGCGGGGGACTTGGACGCGTCGGTGGAGTCCGACGAGGAGGAGCAGGCGCCGAGGGCCAGCATGGCGGCGGCTGCCACGCCGGCCAGCCCAGGTATCCGCCGGGTCCGGCGCACGGAACGGGTCATCACGGATCTACTCCTCGGTTCTGTCGAACGACTGTCGCGCCCGGGCACGGCTCGGTCAGAGCCGTGCGGCGATCATACTGCCGCATCTGCCAGGAAGGAGTCTGCTGTTGTATCGCATGAGCCGGAGACTCTCGGCTTCAGGCTCGCATGTGCGTTTGTACGGCGCTGGTCGGCCGGAGGGTGGGCGCCCGGTCAGACGCGGTCGATGTGCACGTTGGTGGACTTCACGCGCGCGGTGGCCTCCATGCCGACTTCCAGGCCCAGTTCCTCCACCGCCTCCCGGGTCAGCAGCGAGACGAGCCGGTGCGGGCCGGCCTGGATCTCCACCTGGGCGGCGACATCGCCGAGCTTGATCGCGGTGACGATGCCGGGGAAGGCGTTGCGGGCCGAGGTGTACGAGGCGTCCTCCTCGGCGGCGCCCGCCTTGGCCAGTTCGACCGAGAAGGCGGCGAGGTCTCTGCCGTCGATGAGCCGCCGCCCGGACTCGTCGCGGTGCGTGGCCACCCGGCCGGCGTCGGCCCAGCGGCGGGCGGTGTCCGGGCTGACGCCGAGCAGCCGCGCGGCCTGACCGATCGTGTAGGACTGCATGCCGGTCACCATAGGGCCACGCGCCCGGGAGCCAGGGACGCGGGTCGGCCGTCGGAGGCACCGAGGTTTCGCCGGACCACGCAGCTGTTGCCGGGGGACGCGTTGGGTGGGTGCGGGCCGGGCGCCCGCCGTCGCGGTGCCGGACGACCGGAGCGCCGAGCGGTCCGGGGCTGCCGCCACGCCTGCCCGGCTCAGCCGGTGTGCACCCGCGGCCGGCGTTCGCGGTCCGGTTCCGCCTCGCGCAGCACCTCGCGGGTGACGGGGGCGACCTCGCCCTGGCCGAAGAGGAAGAAGCGGAGGAAGTTGGCGAACGGACCGCCCTCGGTCCACTCGAAGTAGATGTGCGGGGTGCAGCCGGTGACGTCACGGACGTGCAGCAGCAGGGCGGCGAGGGCGTTCGGGATCGAGGCCGACTCCAGCGTCAGCACCCGGTAGCGGCCGTGCAGCACCTCGCCGCGCACGGTGAGGCCGGCCTCGAACTCGGACGGATCGGTGACCGTGACCTCGACGAAGACGAAGTCCTCCTGCTCGGGCATGTCGTTGTCGGTGCGGATCTGCTCGATCTTGTCGCGGTACTCGGCCTTGTCCCGGCGGTCCGGCTCGTTGGCGATGAACCGCATCTTGCGGCTGGCCATGTCCCGGATGAACCGTTCCGCCATGGGGTCGAGCGACACACTGGTCACCCGCAGCTCGAAGGCACGGGCCAGCCGGGACAGCAGGGAGACCAGCACGATGCCCGCGATGAAGCAGACGCCGATCTTCACGCCGTCCGGGCGCTCGATGACGTTCACGACGGTCGTGTAGAGGAACACCACCGCGATCACCGCGAAGGTGAGGGTCCAGCCACGTTGTCCCGCCTTGTGCGCGGCGATGGTCACGGCGATCGCGGCGGAGCTGATCAGCACCAGCACCCCGGTGGCGTAGGCGCCGCCCTGCTTGTCGACGTCGGCGTCGAAGATCCAGGTCACCAGGAAGGCGATCAGGGTGAAGACGATGACCATCGGCCGTACCGCGCGCGCCCAGTGCGGGGCCATGCCGTAGCGGGGCAGGTAACGCGGCATCAGGTTGAGCAGGCCCGCCATGGCGGAGGCGCCCGCGAACCACAGGATGGCGATCGTCGAGACGTCGTAGACCGTGCCGAAGGCGCTGCCGAGGTACTCGTGCGCTAGGTAGGCGAGCGCGCGGCCGTTGGCCTGGCCGCCCGGCTTGAACTCCTTCGCCGGGATCAGCAGCGTGGTGATGAAGCTGGTGGCGATCAGGAAGCAGCTCATGATCAGCGCGGCGGTGGTCAGCAGCTTCCTGGTGTCCCGGATGCGGCCGGCGGGCCGCTCCTCGGTGTCGCCGGCGTCGCCCTTCACGTGCGGCATGACGGCGACACCGGTCTCGAAGCCGGACAGGCCCAGGGCGAGCTTGGGGAAGACGATCAGCGCGACGCCGATCATCACGAAGACGTTCCCGTGCTGCGCGGTCAGCGCGCTGCTCCAGTCCGTGATCACGTGTTCGGCGGTCACGACGTGCCACAGGCCGGTGATGACGACGACGAGGTTGAGCCCGAGGTACACGCCCACCAGGACGACCGCGACCCCGATCGCCTCCAGGAAGCCCTTGAGGAAGACCGCGCCGAGCAGGGCCACCAGGAGGAGGGTGATGATCATCTGCTTGCCCTGGAGGGCCTGCGTCAGATGGGGGTTCTCCACCAGGTGGGTGGAGGCGTCCGCGGCGGACAGCGTGATGGTGATGAGGAAGTCCGTCGCCGCGAAGCCCAGCAGCGTCAGCACGAACAGCTTGCCCTGCCAGAAGGACAGCAGCCGCTCCAGCATCGCGATCGAGCCCTCGCCGTGCGGGCTCTCCTGCGCGACCCGGCGGTAGACCGGCAGCGCGCCGGCCAGCGTCACGATGACGAGCACGATGGTCGCGACCGGCGAGAGCAGACCGGCGGCCAGCGCCGCGATGCCGGGCTGGTAGCCGAGGGTGGAGAAGTAGTCGACACCGGTCAGGCACATCACCCGCCACCAGCGCTGTCCCCGGTGCGGGGGCTCCGGTGCGGCGTGGGGCCCGGTGTGGCCACCGTTCTTGCCCATGTCGGACAGGCCCTCCAGCATCCACGCGCGCAGGCGGCTGGTACTGGGAGGGCGCTCGGTCGTGACCATCGGCGTGCTCCTGATGTGCGGCTCAGCTCTTTGCGGCCATCACGCGGACGGCGGCACCAGCGTAAGCAGAGAGTGACGCCTGGGCCTATGGATCACGGCTCCGGCGGCGTCAAGCTTGCGTTAAGAATGGCCCGCGCGGGGTGGAGCCGCACCAAGAAGGGGAGGCCGGGGCCGGTTCGGGCAGGAGGGAGAGCAGCGGATGAGCACGGGGGAGTCAGCGGGCGGCGGCCACCGAGCGTCACTCCAGACCCGACGCCCGGAACACACCGAGGGCCGTCTCGCGGTCCACGCGGCGGGCCAGGTGGCGCAGCTCCGCCGTGCCGCACAGCAGAATGCCGGCGGCCTGCGCGGCGCGGGCACCCTCGTCCAGCCGGTACCACAGCTCCGGGTTGCGGATCAGGACCTCCGGGTCGATCTCGACCCTGTTGCCGAGGGCGTCGCGCAGCACCAGGCGCCGGGTGACGCCGTCCAGCGGGCGCACCGCGCTCAGCAGATCGGTGCGGACGCGGCGGGTGCGGTACAGGCGGCGGGTGGCCAGCCAGTCCGAGCCGGCGGACACGCGCACCGGGAGCAGCACGAGGAGCAGGAGCAGGGCCAGCAGGAGCCACAGGGCACCGCGCCACCAGGTCAGCGAGCCGGCCGTCCAGTCGACGCACAGCAGCAGGCCGAACAGCGCGCCGGCACAGCGGGCCGCCGTGCGCGCGTCCGCGGTCCAGCCGCGGTCGCGCACCACGGTGCCGGCGTCGGCCGGGCGGGCGCCGGTCGGCTGGGGGCGGGTGTCGTGGCCGTGCTCCATGCGGGAAACGGTAGTCCGTGGCGGGCGGTCCGGGCCTGCCCTTGACGGTGCTCTGACGACCGCGGGCCGGTTCTTGACGGGACGGCAGCGGCCCCGGCGTGGCCTCCCGTCCCGCGCCGGTGCGTGACCGGTCCTTCCGTCACAGCCCCCGGGTGTCGATGCGCAGGTGCCAGGTGTTGCGGCGGTGGACGGACAGCAGCTCCGATTCCAGCGGGGACGGGGGCACCGCCAGGACCGGGCAGACCGCGTGGGCCAGGCAGTGCCGGGAGACCCGGCCGGAGAAGGCCCGTTGCAGCCCGCGCCGCCCGGCGCCCACGACCAGGACGTCGTCCTCCCGGTTCGCGGTCGCCACCAGCGCCGGGCCGGGGGCACCGCGCACGACGACGGGCTGCATCGGCACACCGGGACCCTCCGGGTCGAAGATCTCCTCGAGCACCGAGGCCAGCCGCTGCTTGGCGAGCCGCTGCCACTCCTCCACCAGCAGTCCGCCGGCGGGGGAGCGCCGGGCGGCGGAGTCACCGCCCGGCGGTTCCCAGGCCAGCACGGGCCAGAGCTGAGCCCTCAGCCGGCGGGCCAGCGCGGCGGCCCGCCGCAGGGCCGTGACGCTGTTCAGGGAGCCGCTCACGCCGACCACCACCCGCGTGGCCGCCGAGGCGTCGTAACCGGACATGACTCAGACTCCACCGTTGCGGACGGGCACCTGAGGGGTGACGGCCATGACACCCGCGGGCGTGCCCGCTGCGAGGTCCTCGCTTCCCTCCATCCCACTCCCGTGCCGGTGATTCGACCAGCCGGGCGGCGGGAGCTCCCCCGCGAACGCCTCGCCGGCATTAGGATTCGGCGCTCATTCGGCGCTCACCACGAAACTTTCGAGCGCCTCCAGGAGGCGAGCATGCGAACGTACGACAATCCCGTCATCCCGGGTTTCCACCCCGACCCCAGTGTGTGCCGGGTCGGCGACGACTACTACCTGGTGTGCTCCAGCTTCGAGTACTTCCCCGGCGTCCCGCTGTTCCACAGCCGGGACCTGGTGCACTGGCGCCAGATCGGCAACGTGCTCGACCGGCCGGGCCAGTTGGACCTGCCCGACGACGTCCCGGCGTCCGCCGGCATCTACGCGCCGACGATCCGGCACCACGACGGACTCTTCCACGTCATCACCACCAGCGCGGGCGCCGGCGGCACCTTCCTCGTCACCGCGGAACGCCCCGAGGGCCCCTGGTCCGACCCGGTGTGGATCGATCTGCCCGGCATCGACCCGGACCTGGCGTGGGACGAGGACGGTTCCTGCTGGGTCGCGATGGCCGGGGTCAGCGTCGCCAGGATCGACCCGCGCACGGGACGGGTGCTGGAGGGTCCGCTGCCGATGTGGTCCGGCACCGGCCTGCGCGACCCGGAGGCCCCGCACCTGTACCGGATCGGCGACTGGTGGTACCTGCTGCTCGCCGAGGGCGGCACCGCCCTGGGGCACGGTGTCTCGGTGGCGCGCGCCCGCTCGCCGCGCGGCCCCTGGGAACCGGCTCCCGGCAACCCGCTGGTGTCCCACCGCGGCACCGGCCTGCCCATCCAGTGCACCGGCCACGGCGACCTGGTGCAGGCGGCCGACGGCACGTGGTGGATGGTGCTGCTCGGCACCCGGCCCCGGGGCTGGTTCCCGGAGTTCCACGTCCTCGGCCGGGAGACGTTCCTGGTCCCGGTGGAGTGGGCCGACGGCTGGCCGCGGACGGGCCCGGTCCAGGAGCGGCACCCGGCGCCAGCCGCCTGGGCGCCCGTGGAGCTTCCGCCGGCGCGGGACGACTTCGCGGGCCCGGCGCTCGCACCGCACTGGATATCCCCGCGGCGCCGCCCCGAGGGCTGCTGGTCGCTGACCGAGCGGCCGGGCCGGCTCACCCTGACCGCCACCGGTGACAGCCTCGACCGGCCCGGGCACACCTTCGTCGGCCGCCGCCAGCAGCATCACGACTGCCGGGCGGCGGCCTCGCTGGAGCCCGGCTCCGCGCGGGCGGGGCTGTCGGTGCGCCTGGACGAGGCCCACCACTGCGACCTGGAGGTGAGCGGGGGTGTCGCGGCCGTGATCGCGCGGATCGGCCCGCTGCGGCAGCGCGTCGCCGAACACCCGGTGCCGGCGGGGCGGGTCACGCTGGCCGTCGAGATCCGTGCCACCCGTGACCCCGGGACGCAGCACGGCCCCGACACGCTCGTCTTCTCCGTCGGCACCGGCGAGGCGACCGTGCGGCTCGCCGAACTCGACGGCCGCTACCTGTCCACGGAGGTGGCCGCCGGTTTCACCGGCCGGGTCATCGGCATGTACGTCACCGAGGGCCGCGCGGCCTTCGACTGGTTCGAGTACGCGCCCGCCACGCCGTAGGCAGGGTCAGGTCTGGTCGGATCAGGCCGGTGTGCCGTGCCGGGTCAGGTCACCGTGCCGCCCTCAGGCGGCGGTCATCACCTGCTCCGCTCCCAGCGGGCGGTGCGGGGCGATGACGCGGCCGTCGGGCAGCAGCTCACCCGTGTCCTCGAAGAGCAGGACGCCGTTGCACAGCAGGCTCCACCCCTGCTCCGGGTGGTGCGCCACGAGGCGGGCGGACTCCCGGTCGGCGGATTCGGCTGGCGGGCACGGCGGCTGGTGCTGGCACATGGGCGGGATCTTTCGCTCTGTCGTGATCATGTCCGTCCCCCGTGATGATGAATCGGTCGGAAACCAGTGTTGTCCTCTGGGCGTCGTTCCGCAGGGATTTCACAGCACCGCTTCTCACAGGTTCAGGACGCGTCACCCGCGCGGACGGTTCAGTCCAACTGCACTGTCCCTTCGGGTGGTTCGCAGTGGCCGGATGGGACTAGTCCGGATGGCTCCGGGCGGCGGAGTGCTCGAAAGACAGTCGTACCCCGCTTCGCTCGCGGTCGGCGGGGTACGCGGGCTCCGGTCAGGCGGGCGAGCCGAGCAGCGGGAGAGGAGTCGCCCGATGGGTCAGCACCGGAAGCAGTTCGGCGACCGGGAAGGGACGGTGCGTCGGGATGCCGGGCGGTGCGGGCGCCAGCGGTACCAGCAGATCGGTGGCGGCGGGATGGCCCTCGCTGCCGTCGCCGGAGCAGTCGCCGTGCAGCCACAGGGTGAGCATGTACAGCCCGGGCACGGACAACAGTCTTGCCTGGTACGGCTGTTGCAGGGCCTCGGCCTGGTGCAGGGCACGTTCGGTGGAGGCGACGTACGGGCCCTCGAAGAAGTGCGAGAAGGCCCAGCCGTCGGGAGTCAGCATGGTCTCGGCCGCGGCCACCGCGCGATCACCGCACCGGATCAGGAAGCGCCAGCCGGCCAGCCGGGTCGCGGACAGGCCTTGCGCGGTGATCCGGTCCAGCACGTGGACGGGCAACGGGAGTTCCGGTGTCGCGGGGCCCTGCGCGGCGCGCAGGGAGGGAGTGCGCGCCTCACGGACCGCGGTGGGGGAACCGAGGGCGGTGAGGACGGAGCGCAGGGCAGGCGCGGGGGCAGGGGGCACGTGCAGCGGCATGTGGGTCGCCTCTCATTCGACAGGCGCGGCGGCGCGAGGAGGGTGGGGCGGACGGCGCTGTCAGCTCACGGAAGGCCGGAGAGGTGGGGGCCCAGGTCGGTGTGGAAGAGAGTGCGGCTCGGTCTGCCGCCCGTCAACGGGGACGGCAGGAACACCGCGGAAACCAGGACCGAGGGCGCCAACCTTCTGCCTCGGGGACGAAGTTTATACGACGTGTGTTCGGCCGGTGTTTCGGCTATCCGATTCCGGCCGACCCGGCAAGGCGGAATTAGGCCGTGGATTTGCGGAAATCATCCCGATTTCCGCACCGGGCACCCGTCGCTGACCTCGTCTTACGCACCGGTAACGGTCGGCCGAATGTCGTCGGCGTTTTTCACGAGGCGTCCGGGGCACCCGAAGGTGCGAGCGCGGCATGCCCCGTGAATGTGCCGCCGGGAACATTACGACAGACTAGCGGGCGGCGGGCCCGCATGGGACGTTATCGATCGCTTCGGCTGGGCATCATCCCACGTGACCCGGGAGCCAGGCGGCCGGATCGTCGGCCCGCCCATCCGAGGAGGGACACTTCGATGGGGGAGAAGGTCGTGGCAGGGCAGTTCGACCTGTCCGATCGCCAGCGCTACCGTGAAAAGCTCCAGCAGTGCCTGACGGGACTGGAGCGGCTGCTGCGCGAGAAGCGATTCGACCGGCCCAAGAATCTCATGGGAGTCGAGATCGAGTTGAATCTCGCCGGGTCGGACGGTATGCCGAGAATGTTGAACGGGCAGGTGCTGGAGCGCATCGCGAGCCGTGACTTCCAAACAGAACTCGCCATGTTCAACCTGGAGGTCAACATAGCCCCACACCGTCTGGGCGGCCGGGTATTCGACCGGCTCGCCGAAGAACTGCGCACGTCGCTCGCCTATGCCGACCGCAAGGCCGGCGAGGTGGACGCGGGCATCGTGATGATCGGCATCCTGCCCACCCTCGACCGGGACGACCTGGTCTCCTCCAACCTCTCCGATGTCGACCGCTACACGCTCCTCAACGACCAGATCGTCGCCGCGCGCGGAGAGGACTTCCGGCTCGACATCGAGGGCGTGGAGCACCTCGTCTGCACCTCGAAGTCGATCGTGCCCGAGGCCGCGTGCACCTCCCTGCAACTGCACCTGCAGGTCACCCCGGGGCGGTTCGCCGACGTGTGGAACGCGGCCCAGGCGGCCTCCGCCGCGCAGATCGCCGTCGGCGCCAACTCACCGTTCCTCTTCGGACACGAGCTGTGGCGCGAGTCCAGGCCCCCGCTGTTCCTGCAGTCCACCGACACCCGGCCGCCCGAGCTCCAGGCACAGGGCGTACGGCCGCGCACCTGGTTCGGCGAGCGGTGGATCACCTCCGCGCAGGACCTGTTCGAGGAGAACCTGCGCTACTTCCCGGCCCTGCTGCCGATCTGCGACGACGAGGAGCCGTTGGAGGTCGTCGAGGCCGGCGGAGTGCCCGCACTCTCCGAACTCGTGCTGCACAACGGCACGATCTACCGCTGGAACCGGCCGGTGTACGGCATCGCCGACGGCGTCCCGCACCTCAGGGTGGAGAACCGGGTGCTGCCGGCCGGGCCCACCATCACCGACGTGATCGCCAACGCGGCCTTCTACTACGGCCTCGTCCGCGCCCTCGCCGAGGAGTCCCGGCCGGTGTGGACGCGGCTGCCGTTCGCCGCGGCCGAGGCGAACTTCGACGCGGCGTGCCGGTACGGCATCGACGCGCGCTTCGTCTGGCCCCGGCGGGGGCGGTACGGCGGCACGGGCGAGGTCGACGCGGTCACGCTGGTCCGCGACGAGCTGCTGCCGCTCGCCGCGGCCGGGCTGGACGCGTGGGGTGTGGAGGCCGCCGACCGGGACCTCTACCTGGGCGTGATCGAGGAGCGCTGCCGGCGCCGGGTCAACGGGGCGTCCTGGCAGGCGGCCACCTTCCACCGGGCGCTGGAGCAGGGGATGTCACGGCAGGCGGCCCTGGCGGCGACGACACGGCGGTACGCCGAGCTGATGCACGTGGGGGAGCCGGTGCACACATGGCCGGTGGGCCTGCCGGAACCGGTACCGCTGGGCTGAGCGCGGGGCTCCACCGGGCCGCGCGGTGGGCGCGGCTGGGCCGGTGCGCCGCGTTGGCTGAGCGCGAGGCTCCGCCCGTCGTGCAGCCGGCCGGTGGGGCTGTCGTGAAGCCGGCCCGCGGGCCGTCGTGAGGCCGCGTGCGGAGCCGGCCTCGCGGGGCATCCCGCGCCCCGCACAGCCGCTTCTGCGATCCTTGCCAGGCGAAAGGTGGGCCAGGGGCCCGTGAGCCGGCTGGAGGCAGGGGTGCAGGTGGAGGCTGACTCGGTGGCCGATTCCGCGGCGCGGGGGCGCGATCCGCGGCGGATACTGCGGGACGAGACGCTGCTCGTGCTCGCGCTCTCGCTCGGAGCGAGCGGGGTGTCCGCGCTGATCAGCTTCATCGGCTCGGTCACCAAGCCGGGCGGGCTCAAGGACCAGGCGGCCACCCTCAACGCCTCCGCCGCACCGGGCCGCCCCTGGCTGGACCTGGCCTGGCAGCTCTTCGGCATCGCCACCGCGCTGGTGCCCGTGGCACTCGTCGCCCACCTGCTGCTGCGCGAGGGCGCGGGTCTGCGCACCCTCGGCTTCGACCGCACCCGCCCCTGGCCCGACCTCGCCCGTGGTGCCGGCATCGCGGCCGTGATCGGCAGCACCGGCATCGCCTTCTACCTCGCCGCCCGCGGCCTCGGCTTCAACCTCACCGTCGTACCCGAGGCACTGCCGGACGTGTGGTGGAAGTACCCGGTGCTGATCCTCTCCGCGTTGCAGAACGCGGTCCTGGAGGAGGTCATCGTCGTCGGCTATCTGCTGCGCAGGCTGGGGCAGCTGGGCTGGACCCCGGGGACCGCGCTGGTGGCCAGCGCGGTCCTGCGCGGTTCGTACCACCTCTACCAGGGCATCGGCGGCTTCGTCGGCAACATGGTGATGGGCGTGGTGTTCGTCTTCTTGTACCGCCGCTGGGGCCGGGTCGGCCCGCTGGTGGTCGCCCACTTCCTGCTCGACATCGGCGCGTTCGTCGGCTACGCCCTCCTCGCGGGCAAGGTGGGCTGGCTGCCGACCGCCTGAGCCGGTTCTCAGGCGCGCAGTTCGCCGTCGACGACCGTCACGGCGAAGCCGGTGAGCAGGGTGCGCTCGCCCCGCAGCCCGGTGCGGACCAGCCCGGTGCGGCGGGACGCCTGGAGTCCGGCGAGGTCGTCGCGGCCGAGGCGGGCGGACCAGTGCGGGGCGAGCGCGGTGTGGGCGCTGCCGGTCACCGGGTCCTCGTCGATGCCGACGTTCGGGAAGAAGCAGCGGGAGACGAAGTCGTAGCCCCGGGACGGGTCGTCGGCGCGGGCGGTGGCGATGATGCCGCGCGCGGAGTAGGCGCCGAGGGCCCGGTGGTCGGGGGAGAGGGCCAGCACGGTCTTCTCGTCGGCGAGTTCCACCAGCAGGTCGCCGACGTTCGGGCCGGTGTCGAACACGGCGACCGGCCTCGCCCCGAGGGCCTCGGCGACCCCGGCCGGGATCTCGACCGGGGTGAGCGGGGCGGTCGGGAAGTCGAGGGTGACCGAGCCGTCCGCACCGGGCGTGGCGATCAGTACGCCGCTGCGGGTGGCGAACCGCACCGGGCCCTCGTGGGCGCCGGTGGTGTGCAGGACGTGGGCCGTGGCGAGGGTGGCGTGACCGCACATCGCGACCTCGGTGACCGGGGTGAACCAGCGCAGCGCCCAGTCCGCCTCGCCGCCCTCGGGCAGCCGGTGCGTGAACGCGGTCTCGGCGTGGTTGACCTCCATGGCGACGTTCTGGAGCCAGTCGTCGTCCGGGAAGACGTCGTCCAGGAGCAGGACTCCCGCCGGGTTGCCGGCGAAGGGGCGGTCGGTGAAGGCGTCGACGATTCGGATGCGCATGGCGCTGACGCTAGCGGTTGCGACGGCCCTCGTACCAAGGCCAATCCGGCGGCCCCGGACTGATTCCCGCCCCGCCCGCCCCGTCCCCGCTCGTTCGGCAAGGGGATTGTCCTGCGATCTGTTCCGATATATCGTTGAAGCATCGCGAACGCTACGCGATGCATACGTGAGGGATCAACGATGGAATGGAGTGAGCACGATGCGCACCCACGGTTTCGAGCGTGGACACCGGCACGAGGGCTCCGGACGGCGGGGCATGGGCGGGTTCGACGGGCGGCGGGCCGCCTTCGGGCCCTTCGGCCCGGGCGGTCCGGGCTTCGGTCCCGGTGGGCCCGGTTTCGGTCCGGGCCCCTGGGGGCCGCGCGGGCGGGGCGGCCCGCGCGGGCGGGCGCGGCGCGGTGACGTACGCGCGTCGATCCTGGCCCTGCTCAAGGACCGGCCCATGCACGGCTACGAGATGATCCAGGAGATCGCCGAACGCAGCGGCGGCGCCTGGAAGCCCAGCCCCGGTTCGGTCTACCCCACCCTCCAACTGCTGGAGGACGAGGGTCTGATCGTCAGTGAGAGCGAGGGCGGCAAGAAGCTGTTCTCCCTGACCGACAGCGGACGGGCCGCCGCCGACGAGGGGCCGGACGCCCCCTGGGAGGAGGCCTCGCGCGGAGTCGACTGGGAGGCCCTCACCGAGATCCGCCAGGCCGGCTTCGGGCTGATGGAGGCCTTCGGCCAGGTGTGGAAGACCGGCAGCAAGGAGCAGCGCGAGAAGGCGCTCGCCGTCGTCAACGACGCCCGCAAGAAGCTGTACCTCATCCTCGCCGACGAGCACTGAACCCCCTGGGCGAGAGCCGCCGGCCGAAGGCGCCCCGCGCGGACAGCGCGGGGCGCCTCCGCCTTCGCCCGTCCCGGCCCAGCCCACCAGGCCGTGCGGCTCGCGCGGCGATTCGTTCAGGGCGGCCGTCGCCGAGTCCCTGGGCCTGCCCGCCGTCAGCGACACCGCGGCCCCGGTGAACTCCCGTCGATCCGGAGCGTCCTGGCGTCCCCGTCCGGGGCCGGCGGGCAGCGGGTGGCGTGAACCGTCGGAATCCGCGCGAGAGAGTGCCGTTCGTGCGCGGGAGCGGTCAGATCTCCTCCGCGAGGATGAGATCCGGGTCGGCGATGTCCTCTCGGCGTGGGACGCGAAAATGGTTCCCCTCGTGGATGCCCCGTCCCGTCGCGGCTGATGGGGTGGGGATGTGCAAAGCCGTACAGCCCACCGGACCGCCGACGACGAAGCGGTTCCGCATCCGGACGGCGCCGCCGGGCTCGGTGCCGAGCTCGCGGCGGTGCTGGCCGCTGCCCGCCGCAGGGCCGTGCGGGACAGGGACCGGCACACCGACACCGCCCATCTGCTGCACGCCCTGCTGGAACACGACCCCGAGCCCCGCGCCGCCGTCGGGGGCCCGCAGCGGCTCGCCCGGGTCCTCGGCTACCTGGTGCAGCGCAGCATCGGTTACGGGCTGCGCTGGCAGGGCAGCGTGGAGGACTCCGGCGCGCTGCCCCGCGTCCCCGCCCCGGCCGGTCACGCCGACGCCGCGGGTCCCGCCGGACCCGCGGGCGCGAGCGGTCCCGGCAAGGAGGCCGAGGGCTGGTCCCCGGCCGCGTCGGCCGCGCTCGCGGACGCCCGCGCGCGTGCCCGGCGGCGGGGCGCCGCCCGGGCCGGCGGCACGGACCTGCTCGCGGCGCTCGCCGCGGACCCCCGGTCCCGGGCGGTCGAGGTCCTCGAACGCGCCGGCATCCCCGCCCGCGAACTGTCCGCGCGGATCGAGGCGGGAGCGGACGTGCGCACCGACGAGGACGGGGCCGCCCGCTGACCCTCGGCCACCCCTCCAGTCGCCGTCCACCAGCTGAGACAGGTGTCATCAGGAGTGACGCTCCTGTCGTCGCCTGTCATCATGTGCCGGTGCATACGTCTGTGAGCAGTCAGGGCAGTCCCGGCAGGGGAGCCGGGCTCGGTCTCGCGCTCGGGTCGGCGCTGGCCTTCGGCGGGTCCGGGGTGGCCGCCAAGCCGCTGATCGAGGCGGGACTCGACCCGCTCCACGTGGTGTGGCTGCGGGTGGCGGGCGCCGCCCTGGTGATGCTGCCGGTCGCGGTCCGGCACCGGGCGCTGCCGCGCCGCCGGCCCGCGCTGCTCGCCGGGTTCGGGCTGCTCGCCGTCGCCGGTGTCCAGGCCTGTTACTTCGCCGCGCTCTCCCGCATCCCGGTCGGCGTGGCCCTGCTCATCGAGTACCTCGCTCCCGCCCTGGTGCTCGGCTGGGTGCGGTTCGTGCAGCGGCGGCCCGTCAGCCGCGCGGCCGCGCTCGGCGTGGTCCTCGCCGCCGGCGGCCTCGCGTGCGTGGTCGAGGTCTGGTCCGGCCTGAGCTTCGACGCGCTGGGCCTGGTGTTCGCGCTCGGCGCCGCCTGCTGCCAGGTCGGCTACTTCGTCCTGTCCGACCAGGGCAGCGACGCGGGTGACGCGGCGCCTGACCCGCTCGGTGTCATCGCCTACGGGCTGCTGACCGGCGCCGCCGTGCTGACCGTGGTGGCCCGCCCCTGGGACATGGACTGGTCGGTGCTGGGCGGCTCCGCGCGCCTGAACGGCACCGCCGTACCCGCGGCCGCCCTGCTCGCCTGGATCGTGCTGGTCGCCACGGTGATCGCGTACGTCACCGGCGTGCTGTCCGTGCGCCGGCTGTCGCCGCAGGTCGCCGGGGTCGTCGCCTGTCTGGAGGCGGTCATCGCGACCGTGCTGGCCTGGGTGCTGCTCGGCGAGCACCTGTCCGCGCCGCAGGTCGCCGGGGGCGCGGTCGTCCTGGTCGGCGCCTTCATCGCGCAGTCCGCCACCCCGGCCGGGGACCCGTCGGGGCCGGTCGCCTCGGGTGGCGCGGAAAGGGAGTTGTCCGCCCGCGGTACGGCCGCCTAGAGTCCGGACCATGGCGCACACCGCACTCGTCCTCTCACCCCCGGCCGCCTGAGGCGGGCCCGCGGGTCCCGCCCGGCGCGTGCGCGCCGGGCCGGACGGTGCTGCCCGCAGACGAAGTCCGTGCGCCCCGCCCGAGCGGGGACGCTCCCGAACTTCCGCACCTCCACGTGCGCTTCTGCGGAGAGATTGCCTTGTCGACCTTGTCGCACCCCGCTTCAGGCCTGCCCGTCGGGCGTGGCCTGCTCTACCTGATCGTCACCGGTGCCGCCTGGGGCACCGCGGGCGCCGCCGCCTCGCTGGTCTACCGGACCAGCGACATGGGCGCCTTCGCCCTCTCGTTCTGGCGCTGCGCGCTGGGGCTCGCCCTGCTGCTGGCCGGCCGGCTGCTGCGGCCGCGCGCCCGCCGTACGGCCCCGGCCCGCTCCGTGCGCCGCACCCTCACCAGGGCGCTGGCCACCGGGCTCGGCCTGGCCGTCTTCCAGACCGCGTACTTCGCGGCCGTGGCGTTGACCGGGCTGGCCGTGGCCACCGTCGTCACCCTCGGCGCGGGCCCCGTGCTCATCGCGCTCGGCGCCCGGCTGCTGCTCGGCGAACGGCTGGGGGCAGGGGGTGCCGCGGCGGTCGCCGGCGCGCTCGCCGGGCTGGCCGTGCTCACCTTCGGCGGCTCGGCCACGACCGTACGCCCGGCGGGTGTGCTGCTGGCCCTGGCCTCGGCGGCGGGCTACGCCGTGATGACCCTGCTCACCCGCTGGTGGGGGAGGGGCGGCGGCGCCGACGCCGCCGGCACCACGGTGGGCGCCTTCGCCGTGACCAGCCTGTTCCTGCTGCCGTTCGCGGCGGGGGAAGGGCTGCTCCCGCACACCGCCCACCCGGCCCGGCTGCTGTGGCTGCTGCTGTACATCGCCGCCGTGCCCACGGCCCTCGCGTACGCGTTCTACTTCGCCGGAGCCGCCGTCGTCCGGTCCGCGACCGTCTCCGTGATCATGCTGTTGGAGCCGGTGACCGCGGCCGTGCTCGCCGTCGTCCTGCTCGGCGAGCGGCTCACGGCGACCACGGCGGCGGGCACGCTGCTGATGCTCGGCGCGGTCGCGGGCCTGGCGGTGGGCGAGGCCCGCGGGGCCGGCCGGCGGGAGCCCGCGCCGGTGTGAGCCGCCGCGGTGTGTCCCGCCGCGGCTACAGCGCCGCCAGGTAGTCCGGCAGCTCGACGCCGGGCGCCAGGTCGGCGTTGCGGACCGGAGACTCGTACCCCTTGCGGAGCGGGACGACCCCGGCCCAGTGCGGCAGGTCCATGTCCTCGGGCTCGTCGTCGGCGCCGCCGCTGCGGACCTTGGCCGAGACCTCCTCCAGGTCCAGGCGGATGACCGCGGTGGCGGCCAGCTCCTTCTTGTTCGCGGGCCGGGAGTCGGCGGCCCGGCCCGGCACGACGTGGTCGACCAGCGCGTCCAGGGCCAGCCGCCGCTCCTCGGGGTCGGTGACCTCGTACGCGGTGCCGTGCACCACGACCGAGCGGTAGTTGATCGAGTGGTGGAAGGCGGAGCGGGCCAGCACCAGCCCGTCGACGTGGGTGACCGTCAGGCACACCGGCAGGCCCGGGTCCCTCTGGCCGGTCATCCGCAGCGGCCGGGAGCCGGTCGAGCCGTGCACGTAGAGCCGCTCGCCGACCCTGCCGTACAGCGTGGGCAGCACCACCGGGGCGCCGTCCCGGACGAAGCCGAGGTGGCAGACGTACCCCTCGTCCAGGATCGCGTGGACCAGCTCCTTGTCGTAGGACGCCCGCTCGGCGGAGCGCGTGGGCACGGTCCGGTCGGTCGGTGTGTAGGCGGCGGCCCGCGTGTCCTCGGTCGTGCCCTGCATGGCGTCCCCTCCAGTGGCGGCGGTTTTGCACTAGTGCATAATGGTGTTTGTGCTAGGAGAATATCGGATCACCGGGCGCGGCGCAGCCGAGATCGCGGCCGGCGTCGAGCAGGCGGTCGGCACCGGCGAGCTGCGGCCGGGCCAGGCCCTGCCCCCCATGCGGGAGTTGGCGGGCCGGCTGGGAGTGAACGCGAACACGGTGGCCGCCGCCTACCGCATCCTGCGCGAACGCGGGGTGATCGAGACGGCCGGCCGCCGGGGAAGCCGGGTCCGCCCCAAGCCGGCCACCACCGGCCGCGAGCAGTTGCGCGTGGAGGTGCCCCCCGGAGGCCGTGACCTCTCCACGGGCAATCCCGACCCGGCCCTGCTGCCCCGCCTGGCCCCGGCCCTGGCCGCCGCGGCGGAACAGGGTGACCGCCGGCCCGTCCGCTACGGCGACGACCCCGTGGACGCGGACCTCGCCCGCCTCGCCCGCGCCGAACTCGACGCCGACGGCGTCCCGGCGGGTCCGCTGACCGTGACCTCCGGCTCCCTCGACGCCATCGAACGCGTCCTCACCGCGCACCTCAGGCCCGGTGACACGGTCGCCGTCGAGGACCCGGGCTGGGGCAGCCTCCTCGACCTCGTCCCCGCCCTGGGCCTGCACACGGCGCCGGTCGGCGTGGACGACGACGGACCACGCGCCGACGACCTGCGCCGCGCCCTGGAGTCCGGCGCCCGCGCGCTGATCGTCACCGACCGGGCCCAGAACCCGACCGGAGCCTCGGTCACCGCCCCGCGCGCGCGTGCCCTGCGCGCGGTGCTGCGGGAGCACCCGGAGACCCTGCTCGTCGAGGACGACCACGGCCACGGCATCGTCGATCTGCCGCTGCACCCCCTCGCGGGCGGCACCCGTCACTGGGCCCTCGTCCGATCCGCCGCCAAGGCCTACGGCCCCGACCTGCGCCTCGCCGTCCTCACCGGGGACCCCGTCACCGTGGACCGGGTGCGCGGCCGCCAGCGCCTGGGCCCCGGCTGGGTCAGCCTCCTCCTGCAACGGGCCGTGGCCCACCTGTGGACCCAGGGCGCCGTCGACCGGGCGGCGGTGGCGGAGGCGTACCGGGCCCGCAGGGCCGGCCTGGTCGACGCGCTGGCGGAGCGGGGGATCGTCGCGCACGGCCGCAGCGGCATGAACGTCTGGGTCCCGGTACCCGACGAGACGGGAGCCATCGCCCGCCTGCTCCACCGGGGCTGGGCGGTCGCCCCGGGCGCCCGCTTCCGGCTGGCCTCGCCACAGGCGGTCCGCATCACGATCTCACCGCTCACCGAGGACGACATCGCCCCGCTGGCCGACGCGGTGGCAGCGGCGGTACGCCCGTCCCCGGCCCGCGTCTACGGCTGACGGCGCCGGAGAAGGGGGCGCGGCGAAGGGGGGACGGCGAAGGAGGGCGGCGAAGGGGGAGGAGTGGCCGCGAGGCGCTTGGCAGGCCACGGCGGCTCTGCGCCCCCGCGCCCTGCTGGGTCGGGGTGGGTCTGCGTTCTTGTGTGCTGCTGGGTCGGGGTGGGTCTGTGCCCTTGCGTCCCGCAGGGTCAGGGCGGCCCTGCGCCCTTGCGTCCCGCTGGGTCAGGGCGGGCCTGCGCCCTTGCGTCCTGTCGTGTCACGGCGGGTTCGTGCCTCCGCACACTGCCGCGTCCCGGCGGGTTCGCGCCCCCGCGTCTCGTCGGGGCACGGCGGCCCGGTACCCCGCACTCGGCCGCGTCACGGAGGGGCCGAGCTTTTGTGCCCTGTCGCGTCCCGGCGGGTCCGCGCCCCGCGCCCTGTCGCGTCACAACAACAGCCCCCGCGCCCCCGCCGCGTCACAACAACAGCCCCCGCGCTCCGCCGCGTCACGGCCGGCCCGCGCCCCCGCACCCCGCCGCGTCTCGACAGGCCCGCGCCATCTCGCCCCGCCGCGTCACGCGCCCTTGCCCCGTATCTGGGTGAGCGCGGCGCCCGCCAGTACGATCACCGCCCCCACCGGCGTGGTCCACCGGAGGGACTCCCCGAGGATCGCCACCCCCGCGGCCGTGGCGATGACGGGGATGAAGTAGGTCACCATCTGGGCGGTGGTGGGCCCGACCTCGGCGACGAGCCCGTACTGGATCAGCACCGCCAGCCCGGTCCCCAGCGCGCCCAGGGCGGCTACGGCCAGCAGCGGAACGACGGCGAAGTGCTCGGGGGCGCTGGTGAACAACGGCGTCACCACGGCCAGTTGCACGGTCGCCAGCAGCAACTGGCCCCCGGTCATCGACAGATGGGAGTTCCCCGTGCCGGCCAGCGTCCGCCGCACGTAGATCCAGCCGACCGGGTAACTCAGCGAGGCCAGCAGGGCCATCGCGGTACCCGTGGCGTCCAGCCCGTGGAAGCCCTGCCAGGCGCCGAGCACGGTGAGGACGCCCAGGAAGCCCAGGCCGAGCCCGGCGACGCGCACCCGGGTCGGCCGGTCCTCGGACAGGGCGACCACGGACAGGGCCATGCCCCACAGGGGGGACGTGGCGTTGCAGATGCCGGCCAGGGTGGACGGGATCGTCAGCTCGGAGTAGGCGAACAAGGAGAACGGCAGGGCGTTCAGCAGGAACGCGGCGACCGCCATGTGCCCCCACAGGCGGGCCCCGCGCGGCAGCCGCTCCCGCTTCACCGCCATCGCCGCCACCAGTACCGCCGTACCGAACACCAGCCGTCCGAGGGTGACCTGGAAGGGCGCGTACCCGCCGGTCCCGACCTTGATCAACAGGAAGCTGAAGCCCCAGATCAGGGACAGGGCGCCGAAGCGGAGCCGCCAGTCGAGGCGGGCGCGCGGTCGGGAGGGGGAGGGGGACTGGGACCTGGTGGGGGTCGATGCGGTGACCGTGCTCATGGCCTCCACGATGCTGGAGACGACCTCGTAGCACAATCGAGATTTCCCACCTGGTACCTCTTAGAATCGCTTACATGTTGAACCTGGAGCGCCTGCGCACCCTCGACGCCCTGTCCCGGCACGGCTCGGTCAGCGCCGCCGCCGACGCGCTGCACGTCACCACGTCCGCGGTCTCGCAGCAGCTCGGCAAGCTGGAGCGGGAGGTCGGCCAGCAGCTCCTCGCCAAGAACGGCCGGGGCGTACGGCTCACGGACGCCGGCCGGCTGCTGTCGGAGCACGCGGCGCGCATCCTGTCGCAGGTGGAGCTGGCCCAGTCCGACCTGGAGGCGCACCGCGGCCAGGTCGTCGGCGAACTCAGGCTGTCGGCGTTCCCGACCGCCGCCCGGGGCCTGTTCCCCGCCGCGCTCGGCGCCCTGCGCGTTGAGCACCCCGGACTGCGCGTGCGCTCCAGCGAGTTGGAGCCGGAAGCGGGCATCGCCGGGGTCGTGCGCGGCGATCTCGACCTCGCGGTGGTCCTGGACTGGTACAACAAGCCGATGCCCGTGCCCGACGGCCTGGTCAAGGCGCCCCTGCTGGACGACCCGGCCGAGGTCGCCATGCCCGCGACGCACCGGCTCGCGGACCGCGACGAGGTGGACCTCACCGAGTTCGCCGAGGACGAGTGGATCACCTGGGGCGAGGGCGAGTTCTGCCACGAGTGGCTGATGTTCACCCTGCGGTCCAAGGGCGTCGAGCCGATCGTCGGCCACCGCGCGGGCGAGACCCACACCCAGCTCGGACTCGTCGCGGCCGGGCTGGGCGTGTGCATCGCGCCGCTGCTGGGCCGGCACCCGGTGCCCGAGGGCGTGGTCCTGGTGCCGCTCAGGCAGCGCGTGCGCCGCCACGTGTACGTGGTCTGGCGGGCGGACGCCGACCGCCGCCCCTCCATCCGCGCGGCCGTCGAGGCACTGCGGACGGCGGCCCGGAAACTGGGCTGAGCGCAGCGGTCCCGGCTACGCCCCGCCGAGCTTCCGGAAGTCCCAGGACACCATCGTGTCCGGGGTCAGCCGGGCCCAGGCGTGCCGACCGTCGTGCGGCATCTCGTCCAGACCGAAGTTCTTGCGCGCGAACAGCGTCTCGGCCGTGTCCAGTTCGGCGCACAGCTCACCCCGGCGCGGCACCTCGCCGACGAACTCGACCCGGCCGGACAGCTCGACCCCGCGCAACTGGTCGTACTCCTCGCCGGAGTCCACGACGACCGCCACCCGGGGGTCGCGGCGCAACTGCGCCCAGCGCCGGCTGCGCACCACCGAGTACAGCCACAGCGACGTGCCGTCCCAGGCGAACCACAGCGCGCTGACGTGCGGTGCGCCGTCGGCCGAGACGGTCGCCACCCGGCAGGTGCGCTGCGCGGTGAGGAACTCGTCCAGCTCACCGGGCGTCATCATGATCTTCCGGCCCCGGCGCTGCTGTGTGACGGTCATGCGGCCCCCTCTTCTCCCACGTCGTGTCAGCGAACAAAGGCGATCCTCTGACATCGCGTCAGAGAAGAGAAGCCGTCGTCCCGGCCGACGCCGGCGCGGGGGTGCCCGTCGACCACACCCCCGCGCTGCCCGGCTCCTTCAAGAGGACACGCGGACGGCGTTGCGCCCGCTCAGGCCAGCGTGATCTCGTCGCCGGACACAGTGATCTTCGCCGCGGGCAGCGGCTGCGTCGCGGGCCCCTTCTTCACGCTGCCGTCCGTCACGGAGAACTCGCTGTTGTGGCACGGGCAGACGATCACGCCGTTCGCCACGCTGCCCACCGCGCAGCCCTGATGGGTGCACTTGGACGAAAAGGCCTTGTAGGTGCCGGCCGACGGCTGCGTGACCACGACGCCCTGGTCCTTGAAGATCTTGCCGCCGCCCTCCGGGATGTCGGCGGTCCTGGCCAGCGCGGAGCCACCGGTGGTGTCGGCGCCGTCCTGCGCGGAACCGCCCGACCCCGAGCCGGTGTCGGCGGTGCCGGACGAGTCGTCGTCCGAACCGCAGGCGGTCAGCGCGGCGGCGAGCCCCGCCGCTCCGGCCGCCGCCATGACGGTACGGCGGGCCGGTCCCACAGCGGGGTGCAGGGATGGGCTGGTCATCTGGGGGTTCCCTTCGGCGGAGCTTCTCCTGGTCCGTCATGGGGTACGGCCCGCGGACGGCGGCCGTTCAGACGGGTACCCGGATCCTTGCAGCCCGGTGATGAAGGGACCGTCAGGCACGGCTGTGGGCTTCCCGTTACCGGGCCCCCGGGGGGGCACCCCGAGGGCCGGCAGCGGGAGCGTCGGGTCAGGACGGGGGCCGGAGAACCGCGTCGACGACGTAGATGGTGGCGTTGGCGGTCTTGATGTTGCCGCAGACGATGTTCGCCTTGCCGTTGACCTTGAAGCGGGTACCCGAGCCCGACGTCGTCAGCTTGCCGCCCTCCACCGTCGTGAAGGAACCCTTGGACAGCTGGCCGGGGGTGATCCGCTGGCCGACGACGTGGTAGCCCAGCACCTTCCTCAGCTGCCCCTCGTTCTTCAGCAGCGCGGCGAGCTGCGACGCGGACACCTTCTTGAAGGCCTGGTTGTCGGGGGCGAAGACGGTGATGCCGGATTTCCCGTCGAGGGCACTGCCCAGCCTCGCCCGGACCGTCGCCGCCACCAGCTGGCTGAGCTCGGGGTAGGCGGCCGCCGCCTCCACCACCTTGTCCCTGGCCGTGTCGGCCTTCTGGGAGAGCGACGAGCAGCCGGGACCGAACGTCCCCGACGGGCTGGGAGAAGCCTCCTGGGCGTGGCTCTGCGACGCCAGCCCTCCGAGCGCGAGCGGAACGGCGACCAGAGCCGCTCCGGTGGCCCTTGCTGTACGCATGCGGGTGAACCTCATCGCGACCTTCCTCCCGTGGAGGCGTGAGCACTGCGACGGTGCGGACCGCGGAACTGCCCGGTTCCGCCCGGGCGGGGCGGGGCGCGTGCCGCGCCAGGCCGTGGGCCGTTCCGCCCGGCCACTCAGCGAGCGTAACCAGCGGGCGCTGATGACCGCATCTCGAAGCACGGGCCCCGCGACGGCCCCCGCTCGCGGGAACACGCCGGTCGCGGCCGTGCACCGTGCCGGACGAACTGCGCTCCCGCGCCGGGCCGTCGGGGACTTCCCCCCACTCGACCGCCCGCGTGCCCGTCTGCGGGCACAACGGGTGACGCGTCCGGCGTGGACCGCCGTACCCGCCCCCGCGAGCCGTTGACTGAGAGGTGTGATCAGGCTTGGTACGGCGCTCGCAGGCATCGGCGGAGCCCTCGGCGGAGGCTTCCTCGGGGCGACAGCCCACTACGTGGTCAGAACCCTGGGACAGCGCCACAGGGACGAGCAGTCGGGGCTGCGGGCCCAGCGGCAGGCCGTCCACCGGCAGTTCAGGCAGGTGTGCGCGGCGCGGGACTGGGTGGCCGGGCTGCCCGAGCCGGCCGGCGCGGCGGACTCACCCGAGCACCGGCACCAGACCGAGGCGGAAGCGGTCCGGCACGGCGAGGAGTGCCACGCCGTCTGGGACACCGCCCAGGCGGACATCGACAGCGGCGAGGTCCGCGCGGCCATGGCCGCCCTCGACCGGGAAGTCGCGGCCGTCCTGGGCCGGGTGGCGAAGGGCGACTCCTCGCCGGACCTGAGCGGGCTTCAGCAGCGTCTCGACGAACTGGCGGCCGCCGCGAAGCACCGGCTGACCACCCGTCTCGGCGAACGCTCCCACCAACTGACGCGCTTTCGAAGGGGCGGCGAGGCCGGCGGCCACCACGAGCCCCGGCGGTCCGGGAGGGTAAGCTGAAGCGGAAGGGCGCCGTCCGCACTCTCCGCCGGCGCTCGTCACAGCCGGCGCCGGCGAGCCTCCCGGTCCCCGCTGTACCCAGGGCAGTTCTCCCCTTCCCGCGTCGTCCACCGGGCGACGACCGAGGTGGTGAGGAGCATGGCCGTACCGGGCGGGACCGGACGGGCGCCGGACGCATCACACGCCGATCCCCGGGGGGACCCGTTCCTGCGGACGCAGTTCGCCGTACCGGCGCGTCCCGTGACGTACCTGCGGCGTGACCGGCTGACCGTGCACCTCGACGAGGCCCTGCTGACCCCGCTGACGGTGGTCCACGGAGCCGCCGGAGCGGGCAAGACCCTGCTGGCCGCCGACTGGGCCTCCACCCGGCACGAGCCCGTCGCCTGGCTCACCGCCCAGGTGGCCGACAGGGGAGGCGGCACCTTCTGGGCGTACCTGCTGGAGGCCCTGCGCCTCGCCGGCGTGCCGGAGGCCGACGTCGGCCTCCCCGCCTCGGCGGGCCGCGCGGACGACAGGCTGCTCACGCGGCTCGCCGCCGGACTGGGCACCCGGGACACCCCGGTGATCCTCGTCATCGACGAGTACGACCGGGTGACCGACCCGGAGATCGCGGACCAGCTGGAATTCGTCCTCCACCAGGCGGGCCACGGCATGCGCCTGGTCCTCGTCACCCGCACCGAGCCCCTCCTGCCGCTGCACCGCCACCGGGCGGCCGGCACCATCACGGAGATCAGGAACGCCGAGCTGGCCCTCACCCCCGACGAGGCCGCCGCTCTGCTGGCGCTGCACGGCCTGCGCCTGCCGGCCGACGACGTGGGCGCCCTGGTGGAACGCACCCGTGGCTGGGCGGCCGGGCTGCGGCTGTGCGCCCTGGCCGCGCGGGGGGAGACGGACCCGCGGAGGTTCCTCAAGGAGTTCGAGGCCGACCGCACCACGATCGCCGACTTCCTGCTCGCCGAGGTGCTCAAACGGCAGCCGCCCGGGACGCAGGACCTGCTGCTGCGGGTCAGCGTCCTCGACCGCTTCTGCCCCGGCCTCGCCAACGCCCTCACCGGACGCACCGACGCCGAACGCGTCCTGACCGACCTGCACGGCCAGAACGCCTTCGTCGAGTACCTCGGGCACGCCTGGTTCCGTCTCCACCCGCTGTTCGGTGAGATCCTCCGCGCCCACCTGCGGGTGCGCTCCCCGGAGCTGGAAGCCGAGCTGCATCGCCGGGCGGCACACTGGCTGCGGCGCTCGGGGTCCCTCGGCGAAGCGCTCGGCCACGCGGCCGCGGCGGAGGACTGGGAGAGCGCCGCCGGCGCCCTCATCGGCGACCTCGCCCTGGGGGAGCTCTTCACCGGCCTGCACTCCGGTGATCTGGCCCGGCTGTTCTCCCGGATGGGGCCCGAGCCCGCCGGTCCGGCCACGGACCTCGTCCGCGCGGCCTGCGCACTGTCCCGCTGCGAGGTCGCGCGGGGCTCCTCCCGCCTGCGCCGGGCGGTGCAGGAACTGGCGTCGCAGGACGGACCGGCGGAGGGCGATCCGGCCGACCTGGCCGTGACCCGGCTGAGCTGCGCCTTGCTGGAAGCCCTGGTGGCCCGCCTGACGGGGGCGCCCGGACGGGCGGAGAGGGCGGCACGCCTCGCCGAGCAGGTGCGGCGCGAAGTGCCGGGCACGCTGCTCGAGGCGCACCCCGAACTGACGGCACTCCTGCTCACCCACCTCGGCTCGGCACGTCTGTGGGCGGGCCGCGTCCGGGCCGCCCGAGCGGCCCTGACCGCGGTGGTCGACGCCGACGGGACGGGAGCGACGGCGCAGGCGCGCCGGGACTGCCTGGGCCACCTGGCCCTGATCGACTACTTGGAGGGCTGGCCGGGCAGAGCCGAGCGCACGGCGTCGGCCACGGTCACCCCGGCGGGCCGCGGCGGGCCGCCCCCCGCCCCCGGGCCGGGGCTGGCATCGCTGGTCCTGGCCGCGGTGGCCGTCGAACGCGACGAGCTGGACCGGGCCGAGGCGCTCCTCGACGCGGCGGTGGACGCGCGGCACCCGCCGCCGGACCCGGTGACGCAAGCGGCGCGGGCCCTCGTCACCGGGCGGATCCTGCTGGCCCGCGGCGACGCGCAGGCCGCGCTCGAAGCGGCGGACCGGGCCGTCGTGGCCGACGTGGCGTCCCCGTGGGCCGCAGCGCACACGGCGTGCGTGGCCGCCGCCGCCCACCTCGCCGAGAACCGTCCGGAGACGGCCGTCAAGCTGCTGCACGACATGCCCGGTGACGAGCCGGTGTGCCTCGTGGGCGCCGCGGAGGCGGAACTGGCAGCGGGCAGACCCGAGGCCGCGGCCGAACTGCTCGGCAGGCTACGGACACGGGCCGGCATCGGCCCCGCCGTCACCGTACGGGCCGCACTGCTCGGAGCCCGGCTGGCAGGCGAGCACGGAGACCACGCCGCCCAGCGCGGACTCGTCTCGCGGGCGCTGCGGGAAGCCCGCCGCGAGCGGCTGCGCCGCCCCTTCGTGGACGCCGGGCCGTGGCTGCGCACACTGCCGCCGGACGCGCCGGCCGGGGCCCGGCTCCCCACCGGATCCCCGCGCCGCGACGCCCCGGCGTGCGGCGGGCAGCGAGCGGCGCCGCCGGTGGTCGAGGAGCTGAGCGGACGGGAACGCGACGTCGTCCGCCGGCTGGCGCAGATGATGTCCACGGAGGAGATCGCCGCCGACCTGTACGTGTCGGTGAACACGGTCAAGACCCACCTCAAGAGCGCCTACCGGAAGCTGGCCGTGAACCGGCGTCACGACGCGGTGCGCCGCGCGCGGGAACGCGGACTCCTGTGACGGCACGCTCGTGAGCGGGCGCACCGGACCGGTCCGGCCGTACCGCCCGAGCGGCGGGCGATATCACCTCCCACGGGCGAAGCGGTGCGGCGCACGGAGCCGGAGGATCGCACGGACGGGGTCCGGCAGCCCCCTCGGGCAGACGTGGGGAGAGCAGCTCATGCGCTACGAGATTCGCGTCGACGGACGGATGACCGAGACGCTGGTCAAGGCGTTCCCCGAGCTGGACCACGTGTTGATGGCCGGTCAGACCGTCCTCTTCGGAGCGGTCGTCGACGAGGCACAGCTGTACGGGCTGCTGGCCCGCTGCCAGTCACTGGGGCTGAGAGTGCTGGAGATGCGCCAGACGCCGGCCTGACCCGGGCGCCGCCCTCACTCCGGCGTGTCCCGCCCCCGGCGCCGGAGACCGGCGCGGACCGCGGCCCCGAGCACCCGTACGGCAAGCCCCACGATGAGCAGGGTGCACGCCATCTGGCACATCACCAGCACCCGCCCCGTCTGGGAGCGCGCGACGATGTCGCCGAAGCCGACGGTGGTGAACGTGGTGAGCGTGAAGTACAACGCGTCGGTTCTGCTCAGGGGCTCGCTGAAGGATCCGGGCACGGCGAGTTCCAGCAGGTAGTAGCCGCTCGCGAAGAGGACCAGGTACAGCGCCACGGTGGCGGCCACGGCCTCGGCGGCCTTCAGCCGCGGCCAGGGCGAGCGCTTGATGAGCCACACCTCCCAGCCGAAGAACAGGCCGGTCGCCAGCAGACCACCGACGAGGGCCACGGCGGTGAGGTCCTCTCCGTGCCGGTCCAGCGGCAACAGGTAGTACGCGGTGACGAGGCCGGCCGCGACACCGGCCGAGCGGGCGACCGAGCCGGCCAGGGCCCAGCGGCCCGGCAGGCGGGAGCGTGCCGTTCCCTCCGGCGGGACCTCCTGCCTGCCGGGAGCCACTGGATCGGTCATCTGGTGCCTCTTCGTCCGCTCCGCCACGGGCCGCCCGGCGGCCCACCGCACCTACCCCATCGTCGCGGTCGGCCGCACGGATCACCCGCCGTGGGTGACCCCACGGCGCCCGGTCGGCGGCACTCTGGCCCGGTGAGGTGCCCGTACACGGCCCGTCGGCCGGCCGGAGGGGATCCGCCGACCGCGTGAGGAGGAGCCATGACCGACTCCCGCGGTCACGCCCCGTACCCGCCCGGCGGGCCCCTCCAGCTAGGCCGCCGACCCGGCACACCGGGTGGTCGGACCGGCGACGGGCCCCCTGTTCCCGCGTGAACCGCGTTCGTCCGGCCGCGGTGATCGCCGGCGCTCACGCGGGCCCCGGCGCACCTCCCGCGCCGGTGCGGCCCGGGCGGACTGCGGACCCCCGTACGCCGGATCCCCGTACGCCGGTCCCGGCAGTCCGCGGCCCCCCGGAGGAGGTGCGCCTTCCACGGCCCGGGGCCCTGACGGCGCCGGCCACACTCCCCGCGCAGGAGGACCATGGATTCCGGCACCGCCTCCGGACCCTCCGGCCCGGACCCGTCCGTACCGGCCGATCAGGCACTGACCGCCGGTGAACACGCGGAGTACCTGCGGCTGAGGCGCGCCGCGCGCCTGCGCCACCGGCGCCTGCGACGCCCGGGCGCATCGGTCCTGCTGGTGCTGACGCTCGTGCTCGCCCCGCCGGCCGTCGTCGCCGTCTGGGTGCACGACACGGTCGCCGACACCGACCGGTACGTGCGGACCGTGGCGCCGCTCGCCTCGGAACCGGCCGTGCAGAACGCCCTCGTCAACCGGCTGACCGATCGCGTGGTGAGCCAGGTCGACGTCCAGGCCGTGCGGGCAACCGGCGGGCACAGTCGGCGGTGGTGGGCATGCTCACCGGGAAAGGACAGGGAGCGCTCCGGGCGAACGGCGACACCGTCCAGCTCGACATCCGTGTGGTGATCGGCCAGGTGCAGAAGCGCCTCGTGGACGAAGGGTTCAAGCACGCCTCCGCGATCCCGCGGGTCCCCGTACTGGCCCTGGCCGCGGCCGTCGCGGCCGTGTGGACCGCTCCGGGACACCGGGTGATGCTGCTGGTCACCGCGCTCGGCGTCGGCGCCATGATGGCCGTCCTGCTCGTGGCGCCGGCCGTCGTACGGCGGGTCTACCCCGACTCCGTCCCGCCGGCCACGCTGCCCCCCGACGCGGCGGCGGCGATCTTCGACACCTTCGTCCGTTTCCTTCGCGACAGTGCCCGCACCCTGCTCGTCGTCTCGTTGATCACGGCAGTGGCGGCCTGGCTGTACGGGCCGAACCGGGCGGCACGCGCCGCGCGGTCCGCGGCGCTGAAGGGCGCCTCGGCGGCGGGGCGGGAGCTGAGCGGCGCCGGGGTGCGCACCGGCCACTTCGGACAGTGGCTGGCCGCTCACCGGTCATGGACCACCGGGGTGACCATCGGGGCCGGTGTCCTGGCCCTCGTGCTGTGGAACCACCCCACGGCGGGCGCGGTGGCGCTCGTCCTGGTCCTGGTCGTGGTCGTGCTCGTCGTCACGGCGGTGCTGTCCGCGGCGACGGGGCCGGCGGCCGACCGCGTGGAGCGGCCGGTCCCGTGACGGACGTTCACCCGTACCGGGTGAGGCGGCCGCGGCCCGCCCCGCGCACGCTGGGCGCACGGGACGGCCACCGGACGCGGACCCGGACGGAGGCAGAGAGCATCCGCCGCACCGCCCGGGAGGACACCCCTTGGGCGAGGTCGCGGGACCGCCCGCGGCGCGCACGCGCCGGACCGTCTCCGCCACGGCGCGCCGAACACGGCGCACAGCACAGAAACGAGGTCGCACGATGCCCGCCGCACACACCGCGTCCACACCCACCGTCAAACAACAATGGGCCACCGGCCTCACGGCCTTCGCCGCCGTCATGCTCCTGCTCTCCGGTTTGCTGGACGTCTTCCGCGGCATCATGGCGATCGCGCACGACGACGTGTTCCTCGCGACACGCAGCTACGTCTTCCGGTTCGACCTCACGGGCTGGGGCTCGATCCACCTGATCCTCGGCGCCGTCGCGCTGCTGGTGGGCTTCGGTCTCCTCGGGGGCGCTCTGTGGGCCCGCGTCTCGGGAGTGGCCATCGCCTCGCTGGTCATCATCGCCAACTTCCTCTCGCTGCCGTACTACCCGGTCTGGTCGATCGTTCTGATGGCCTTCTCCGGGTTCGTCATCTGGGCCCTGTGCGTGGGGCGGCAGGGCGCGCCCCGCACGTTCGACTGAGGGCCGGGCACGCGGGGGGCCGGGCGAGGACCGCGGTGAGGGCGATGATCATAAGGACGGTGTCGATGCCGGAGGCGGCCACCACGCGCCTCTCCGTGGCGGAGGCGCGCCGGCGGCTCGCCCTCGACGCCTTCCTGCTGCTCGACGTCGAGCAGCCCGCGGAGGAGGGCGAGGAGGGCGAGCCACTGGCCCGCCGGCTCGGCCTGGAGGCGGAGGAGCTGGCGTGGTTCGGCCGCGCGGGGGAGTCCGCGCGGGCCGAGTTCCTGGGCGACCTCGCCGGTTTCGTCGTTCCGGTGGTCCAGGGCGGCCGGGTCGCCCATCTCCACGTCCTGGCCGGTGAACGCCACCTGGTCGTCTCCCACCGGGGCCGGGCCCGTTTCGCGGAGGAGCTGACCACGCACCTGCGGCGGGAGAAGCCGCACGATGCCGTGGCCACGCTGTTCCTGGTGCTCCAGGAGGCGCTGGCGACGTTCCGCCGTGCCGCGGTGGCCGCCCTGCTCCAGGTGGAGGAGCTGGAGGACGACATGTTCGCGCAGCGGCGCCCCGAGCAGGTCTACCGCCTGTCCCACCTGCGCCGCCGGGCCGCCCTGCTGCACCACTCGCTGCTGCCGTACGTCCAGGTGGTCGAGGAGATGATCAGCCGCAGGATGATGAGCCGCGACTTCCCGGAGGACCGGCAGCGGCTCGCCCAGGAGTTGCAGCGCGCGGTCCGCCTGGTCCTCGCGGACATCGGGTCCTTGCAGGAGGCCACCCGCCGGGCCTTCGCCAGTTACGGGTCCCTGGTCGCGGGCGAGCAGAACGGTGTGATCAACCGCTTGGCCATCGTGTCGGTGATCTTCCTGCCGCTGTCGTTCCTGACGGGCTTCTTCGGCATGAACTTCGCGTTCATGACCAACGAGTTGGAGAGCAGGGCGGTCTTCTGGCTGCTGGCCATAGGGCTTCAGGCGGCCGTCCTGCTGGTCTGCCTCTACGTACTGCGCCGCACCCGCGCCTGGCGGAGACTGCGGGACGAGACCTGAGGCCCGCCGTGCGGACCGTCCCGGCGTCGCGGGCCGCGCCGAAAGCGGTGACCAGGGCACTCCTCACCCACGGTCACTCTCGGTTACTATGCTCTCTTCATGCCGGAGGCTGAAGAGATGGATGGCCCGGGAAGTGCTCAAGATGGTCACCGCGACCCGCTACATCACGCCGCTGCGTGAGGGGGGTTCGCTGCCGGGGCTCGTCGAGGCCGACGACTTCGGCACGTACGTCATGAAGTTCACCGGTGCCGGACAGGGCCGCAAGACGCTGGTCGCCGAGGTGGTGTGCGGCGAACTCGCCCGGCGCCTCGGCTTCCGCATGCCCCGCCTGGTCACCGTCCACCTGGATCCGGTCCTCGGGCTCGGCGAACCAGAGCAGCAGGTACAGGACCTGCTCCGGGGCAGTGGCGGCACCAACCTCGGCATGGACTTCCTGTCCGGCGCCCTCGGCTACGACCCGCTCGCCTTCCCGGTGAGCCCCGAGGAGGCCGGCCGGATCGTCTGGTTCGACGCGCTGATCAACAACGTCGACCGCTCCTGGCGCAACCCCAACCTGCTCGTGCACCAGGGCGAACTGTGGCTCATCGACCACGGGGCCACCATGATCTGGCATCACAACTGGCCCGGCGCCGAGGCCTCGGCGGCCCGTCCCTACGACGCCTCGGACCACGCCCTCGCCGGTTTCGCCCCCGACGTCACGGCCGCCGCGGCCGAGCTGGCCCCCCGGGTCACCGAGGACCTGCTGGCCGAGGTCACCGCCGAGATCCCCGACGCCTGGCTGGACGGCGAGCCCGGCTTCGGCACACCGGACGACCTGCGCCGGGCCTACGCACGGCCGCTGCTCGCGCGGGCGGCCGTCATCGCCGGGCGGATCACCGGCATCGGCACCACCAGCGGCTCCGTGACGGGGGAGGGCAAGTGAGCGAGCGCCACATCCACATGGCCGGCCATGTGACCGAGCGGCACATCACCCGGGCGGGCCAGGGCGGCGACCGGGACGTGTTCGAGTACGCGCTGCTGCGGGTCGTGCCCCGGGTGGAGCGCGGGGAGTGCATCAACGCGGGCGTGGTCGTGTACTGCCGCGCCCGGGGCTACGTCGGTGCCGCCACCCATCTGGACGAGGCCCGGCTGCTCGCGCTGGACCCGGCCGCCGACGTCGCCGGGGTGCGGGCCGCGCTGCGTGCGATCGAGCGGCACTGCGCGGGCGGCGACCAGGCCGGACAGGCCGCGGGCGACGACGCGGGGCGCCGCTACCGCTGGGTGATCGCGCCCCGTTCCACCGTGGTCCAGCCCGGCCCCGTGCACACCGGCCTGACGGCCGACCCGGCGGCCGAGACGGAGCGGTTGCTGGACCTCCTGGTGAGGTAATGGATCACACCGGGCCGACGTGCCGTTGACACCGGGTGCCAGGGCTTCTAGCGTCACGGGTGCTGAAGGTACTAAGCGGTCGCTCACCGCACCAGGGGGTCCTCTCCGAGGACCCGACAGGTTCTCTCAAGGGCGAGGAGACACAGCAATGTCCACCACTGAACAGCGGGTCGCGGTCGTCACCGGCGCGGCGCGCGGCATCGGCGCCGCAACCGCCGTACGACTGGCGGCCGAGGGCCGCGCGGTCGCCGTGATCGACCTGGACGAGGCCGCCTGCAAGGACACCGTCGAGAAGATCACCGCGGCCGGCGGCAAGGCCGTCGCGGTCGGCGCGGACGTCTCCGACGAGGCGCAGGTCGAGGCGGCCGTCGCCCGGATCGTGGAGGAGCTGGGCGCCCCCACGATCCTGGTCAACAACGCGGGCGTGCTGCGCGACAACCTGCTGTTCAAGATGAGCGCCTCCGACTGGGACACGGTCATGAACGTGCACCTGCGCGGTTCGTTCCTGATGACCAAGGCAGTCCAGAAGCACATGGTCGACGCCGGCTGGGGCCGCGTCGTCAACCTCTCCTCCTCCTCGGCGCTCGGCAACCGCGGCCAGGTCAACTACTCGGCCGCCAAGGCGGGTCTGCAGGGCTTCACCAAGACCCTCGCCATCGAGCTGGGCAAGTTCGGCATCACCGCCAACGCCGTCGCCCCCGGCTTCATCGCCACCGAGATGACCAAGGCCACCGCCGACCGGGTCGGCATGGGCTTCGACGACTTCAAGAAGGCCGCCGCCACCCAGATCCCGGTGCAGCGCGTCGGTGAGCCCGAGGACATCGCCAACGCCATCGCGTTCTTCACCGGCGAGGCGGCCGGCTTCGTCTCGGGCCAGGTGCTGTACGTCGCCGGCGGACCGCTCAACTAAGGACCCAGGGGTAACACGGACATGACTGAACTCCCGGAGCCGTCCGGCAGGGTCGCGATCGTCACCGGCGCCAGCCGAGGCATCGGCTACGGCGTCGCCGAAGCGCTGATCGCGCGCGGCGACCGCGTGTGCATCACCGGCCGGGGCGAGGACGCCCTGAAGGAGGCCGTCGAGAAGCTCGGCGCCGAGCGGGTCATCGGCGTCGCCGGCAAGGCCCACGACCTCGACCACCAGACCGAGGTCGTCGAACGCACCATGGAGGCCTTCGGCCGGGTCGACTTCCTCGTCAACAACGCGGGCACCAACCCGGTGTTCGGCCCGATCGCGGACCTCGACCTGAACGTCGCCCGCAAGGTCTTCGAGACCAACGTGATCTCCGCGCTCGGCTTCGCCCAGAAGACCTGGCACGCCTGGCAGAAGGACAACGGCGGCGCGATCGTCAACATCGCCTCCATCGCGGGCCTCGCGCCCTCGCCCTTCATCGGCGCCTACGGCGTCAGCAAGGCCGCGATGATCAACCTGACACAGCAGCTCGCGCACGAGTTCGCGCCCGGGGTGCGGGTCAACGCGATCGCCCCGGCCGTCGTCAAGACCAAGTTCGCCCAGGCCCTGTACGAGAACCGCGAGGAGGAGGCGGCCGCCGCCTACCCGCTCGGCCGGCTCGGTGTGCCCTCCGACATCGGCGGGGCCGCCGCGTTCCTCACCTCCGAGCAGTCCGACTGGATCACCGGTCAGACCCTCGTCGTGGACGGCGGCATCTTCCTCAACGCCGGCGTGGGCTGAGCCGCGCATCTCTTCCGGGCGTCGATTTTCGGACGGATCGGCGCCCGGGAGGGGATACAGCGTCCGCACAGCGGAATGACAACGTCGTCACCGCTCAGTCGATCAACACGGCCTGAATTCGGGCAGGTTCAGGGCCTCGAACGCTGCGGTATGGTCTGCCGACCCTTGGCACGGCGGATCGAGGAGCGTGCGCGTGTTCAACCGGAACCGATTCCTGCGGAGAGTCGCGGCGATCGCGTCCATATCGCTGGTGGCCGGATGCACTTTGCTGTCCGACGGCGACCCCGACAGCCAGGGTCCGATCGTCGTGGGTACCACCAGCGCCCCCAGCACCCTGGACCCGGCCGGTGCCTGGGACGGCTCCTGGGAGCTGTACCGGAACATCTTCCAGACGCTCCTCGCCTACCCGAACGGCGCCACCACCCCCCAGCCCGACGCCGCCGAGAGCTGCTCCTTCACCGACTCCACGAGCCGCACCTACCGCTGCGAGCTGCGCCCCGGCCTGAAGTTCGCCGACGGCGACCCGCTGACCGCCGAGGCCGTACGCCACTCCATCGACCGCATCCGCACCATCGACGCCCCCGGCGGCCCCGCCGGACTGCTCGGCAGCCTGGACCGCGTCCGGACCCACGGCGACCGCGAGATCGTCTTCCACCTCAACCAGCCCGACGCGACCTTCCCGTTCGTGCTGGCCACGCCCGCCATGTCGATCGTCGACCCGGACGACTACCCCGCCAACTCCCTGCGCAAGGACGCCACGGTCCACGGCTCCGGCCCGTACCGGCTCCAGTCCTACGAGGAGGGCGGCAAGGCCGTCCTGGTGCGCAACGACAAGTACCAGGGCTTCGCCCAGCGGCGGAACGACGCGGTGACCATCCGGTACTTCAAGGACTCCGCCGGCATGGTCGAGGCGCTGCGGAACAAGCGGATCGACGTCACCTACCGCGGCCTGGCCGCCGACGACATCCTCGCCCTGCAGGAGCACGGCAGCGAGGACCTGCAACTGGTCGACGGAGCCGGCACCGACATCAGCTACCTGGTGTTCAACCCCAAGGACCCCTGGGCCAGGCAGCCCGCCGTGCGCAAGGCCATCGCCCAGATCGTGGACCGGGGCGCCATCGCGCACAAGGTCTACAAGGACACCGTCGACCCGCTGTACTCGATGGTCCCCAAGGGGCTGACCGGCCACGCCACCCCGTTCTTCGACGACTACGGCGAACCGAGCGCCGCCAAGGCCCGCACGATCCTCTCCGACGCCGGCATCACCCGGCCCGTGCCCCTCACCCTCTGGTACACCACCGACCGCTACGGCTCCGAGACGGCCCTGATGTTCCGCGAGCTGAAGCGGCAGCTGGACGGCTCCGGCCTGTTCAGCATCACCCTGAGAAGCCGGCCCTGGAAGAGCTATGTGGTGGGCTACCAGAACGGCGAGTACCCGGTGTTCGGGCGCGGCTGGTTCCCCGACTTCCCCGACGCCGACAACTTCATCGCCCCGTTCGTCGGCGAGCACAACGCGCTCGGTACGCCCTACCCGGCCAAGGAGATCACCGGCCGGCTGCTGCCCCACGCGCGCGCGGAGAGCGACCGCGCCCGGACCGTCAAGGACGTGGAGGCGGCCCAGCGGATCATGGTGAACGACGCCCGGCTGATCCCGCTGTGGCAGGGCCGGCAGTTCCTCGCGGCCAGCGTCGACATCTCCGGCGGCGAGCAGGCCCTGGACCCCTCGACGATCATGATGATGTGGACGCTGCACCGCAAGACCAGCTGGTGAGCCGGGCTGCCGGGTCCGGCGGACGGTCCTCGCGGCACCGGTTGTCAGTGGTCGCCTGTAGGTTCGGAGACCTGGAGTGACCGCACGCCGTAGTTGATCGACACCGTGAGGACGTTGACGTGACCGACATCGCCATGCTGCCCGAGTCCTGGCGCGGGGTTCTGGGCGACGAGCTGCAGCAGCCCTACTTCAAGGAGCTGACCGAGTTCGTCGAGGAGGAGCGGGCGAGGGGTCCGGTCTACCCGCCGCGCGAGGAGGTCTTCGCCGCGCTGGACGCCACGCCGTACGAGCGGGTGAAGGTCCTGATCCTGGGCCAGGACCCGTACCACGGCGAGGGCCAGGGCCACGGCCTGTGCTTCTCGGTCCGGCCCGGCGTGAAGACCCCGCCCTCCCTGCGGAACATCTACAAGGAGATGCAGCAGGAGCTGGGCCTGCCCGTCCCGGACAACGGCTATCTGATGCCGTGGGCCCGGCAGGGCGTGCTGCTGCTCAACGCGGTCCTCACGGTCCGGGCCGGCGAGGCCAACTCGCACAAGGGCAAGGGCTGGGAGAAGTTCACGGACGCGGTGATCCGCGCGGTGGCCTCCCGGCCCGACCCGGCCGTCTTCGTCCTGTGGGGCAACTACGCGCAGAAGAAGCTCCCGCTGATCGACGAGACCCGGCACGTGGTGGTCAAGGGCGCGCACCCCTCGCCGCTGTCCGCGAAGAAGTTCTTCGGCTCCCGCCCGTTCACGCAGATCAACGACGCGATCGCCGCGCAGGGCCACGAGCCGGTCGACTGGCGCATCCCGAACCTGGGCTGACGGCGGCGGGGGCCGGGGGAACGGCCCGCGGGCCCGTAGTCGCCCACCGGCCGTCGGCACGACGGCGCCGCCTGTCCGGGAATCCGGTGCGCGCCGGTTAGCGTCAGCAGCGGACCATTGCCGACGGCCCGGAGGGACCCCGTGGCGGAGCGACAGGAACAGGCGGCGCCGGACGCCGTGCTGACGCGGATCGGGCAGGTCGTGATGCTGCACCACGGAGGCGACCGCGAAGAGGCCCGCAGCCGCTTCCTGAACTTGTGGGCGGAGGTCGGCGAGGACGGCGACCCGCTGCACCGCTGCACCCTGGCCCACTACCTGGCCGACACCCAGGACGACCCGGCGGACGAACTCGCCTGGGACCTGCGGGCGCTGTCGGCGGCGGAGGAGATCGCCGACGGCCGCGTGGGCGCCGACCCGGCGAGCGTGCGCGGCTTCTTTCCCTCCCTGCACCTCAACCTGGCCGCCGACTACGCCAAGCTGGGCCGCGCCGAGGCCGCCCGCAGCCATCTGCGCGAGGCCCGCCGCACCGCGCGGTGCCTCGCGGACGACGGATACGGCGCGGGTGTCCGGTCCGAGATCAGCCGTCTGGCACTGCGGCTCGGGGAGGACGGCACCCCGGGCGACGAGGGCTGGAGACCGCAGCGTCAGGGCTAGACGAGTCATTCCGATGTGATCAGTGGTCGTAGGCGATCAGGGATCGCATGACCGGCTGCCCGGTCTTGTGGTTGTGCCAGATCGCCGCGGACAGCGCGAGGACACGCTGGGCCACGCGGACTGCGACGCCCTCGAAGGTCCGACCGCCGTGCTGTTCCAGGTCGAACTGGCCCTTGAGGGTGTCGTTCACCGACTCGATCAGCTGCCGCACCGATTTCAGCAGGGACTCGCCCTTGCGGCGTTTCTCCCGCTTGAACGACGGCCGCAGCAGCTCGGCCCCGCGCAAGGCCAGATCGGCCTCGAACTCCTTGGAGGCGAAGCCCTTGTCCGCGATCAGCAGCAGGCCGGGCCGGTCGGTGACCGTGCCCGGCTCGCGGTCCAGCATCGCGGTGAGCACCTCGCGCTCGTCCAGCTTCGGGTTCGCCAGGGCCCACAGGATCGGCATCCCGGTCGGGGTGCACACCAGGTACAACCGCAGGCCCCAGAAGAACCGGGAGTGGGAGGCGCAGTATCCGTATCCGGCCCAGCCGGCCAGGTCCGACCGTTTCACCGTGGGCCGCGAGCGGCCGCATTCCACCGGGGTGGAGTCGATGATCCAGTGGTTGTCGAACCAGAAGTCGGTGTCCGTCGCGAGAAGCCGTATCGCCCGCTTGACCAACGGCAGCGCGGCCCGCAGCCGCTTGTTCCAGCCCGGCTGCTTCGGCACGTACGGGAACAATGCGCCCAGGCGGGAGTGGACGAACCGCAGCCACCGGGACTCCGAGGCGAAGCCCAGCATCGCCTGGGCGACGGCGAGGCAGACGAGCTCGGAGTCGGTCAACCGCGGCGGGCGGCCCAGCCATCGGCAATCTCCGATCTCGTCGTCGATCTTCACGTACAGTGCGGTCAGCAGGGCGTCCAGGTCATTCGTCACAGATCGATCTTGGACGCCCTGCCTACGTTCCCAGACGCACCGTCAGCATTCGGAATGACTCGTCTAGGCGGGCCGGGGTGGGAGTTCACCGCGTCCGGGTCGCCGGCCGGCTGCCGTAGGCCTGTGCGCAGATCCGCGCTTGCGGACTGTCCCGCTGCCAGCCGCCGTACGTCGTGCCCAGGGCGCAGACATCAGCAGGACCGGTCACCGCCGGGCGTGGGAGGGGCACGGGGGTGTGCGGCCGGCGGGAGGGGGCCGGGAGCGGGGGCCCGGGCGGGGCCGGCGGACGGCGGGTGACCTCGGGCGCGGCCGGGGCCCGGTGCCGGCCGGGCGGCCCGGAGCGCTCCGGACCCCGGGACGGGCCGGTCCTCTCCAGCGCCTCGCGGACCGGTGCCTGCACCACCCGGGGCTCCGCGCTGCCGTCCGGCCGGGGCGCCTCCGGCTGCGAGGGCGCGCTGTCCGGCGGCGGCGCCGCCGGCCCCGCGTGCCGCACCGTCACACAGCCGGTGAGGGCCGAGACGGCCACGGTGACCAGAAGCGCTGCGGTGGTCGTCGTTCGATGCACCCGCGCAACTCTGCTGGCCGGCGGCCGCGTTGGCACCGGGGACACCGGATCCGATCCCCGTACGGGTGGCCGCGTACCCTCCGCCGGGGGACGCGCCGTACCGAAGCTGACGTCCAGCCGCCGCCGGCGGCCCGTGCGGGACTGGAGGGCCCCTTTCCTCCCGTCGGCTTCGGCGGCATCGCCGGACGACGGCCCCCGTATGCTTCCGGCAGGAAACACGCTGGCAAGCCGTAGGGGAGAGCACGTGAAGGTCGGCTGCATCGGACTCGGGGACATCGCGCAGAAGGCGTATCTGCCGGTGCTCGGCGCGCAGCCAGGGGTCGACCTGCACCTGCAGACCCGTACGCCCGCCACCCTGGAGCGGGTCGGCGACAGCCTGCACCTGCCCCGGGAGCAGCGGCACACCACCCTGGACTCGCTGCTCGCCGCCGGTCTCGACGCGGCCTTCGTGCACGCCCCCACCGCCGTCCACCCCGAGATCGTCACCCGGCTGCTGGAGGCCGGTGTGCCGACGTACGTGGACAAGCCCCTCGCCTACGAACTCGCCGACTCCGAACGGCTCGTGGGACTCGCCGAGCGGCGGGGCGTGCCGCTGTCCGTCGGCTTCAACCGCCGGTACGCCCCCGGGTACGCCCAGTGCCTGGACCACCCGCGCGAGCTGATCCTCATGCAGAAGAACCGGGTCGGCCTGCCCGAGGAACCGCGCTCGATGATCCTGGACGACTTCATCCACGTCGTCGACACCCTGCGCTTCCTGGTGCCGGGCCCGGTCGACGACGTCACCGTGCGCGCCCGCGCCGAGGGCGGGCTGCTGCACCACGTCGTGCTCCAGCTCGGCGGCGACGGCTTCACCGCGCTCGGCGTGATGAACCGGCTCAGCGGCTCCACCGAGGAGATCCTGGAGGTGTCCGGACAGGACACCAAGCGCCAGGTGGTCAACCTCGCCGAGGTGATCGACCACAAGGGGCAGCCGACCGTGCGCCGGCGCGGCGACTGGGTTCCGGTGGCCCGCCAGCGCGGCATCGAGCAGGCGGCCCTCACGTTCCTCGACGCCGTGCGGGCCGGGAAGCCGCTCAGCGCCAGGGACGCGCTGGCGACCCATGAACTGTGCGAGCGGGTGGTCCGAGCGGTTCAGGACCGCTGCGGCGCAGCCTGAGCGCCCGCGCCCCCTCGGTCACGCACAGCGTGGCCAGCACCAGCAGTGCCGCGTCCACCGGCCAGTCGCCGTAGCGGACGTACGGCGTGACGCCGTGCGCGAGCGGGACCTCGTACACGCGCGCGGTGCTCGCGCCGGTGCCGAGCCAGGGGCCGAGGCGCTGCCCGTCCGGGCCGTACACCGCCGAGACGCCCGTGAGGGTGGCGTGCGCCATCGGGCGGCCGGTCTCCGCGGCGCGCAGCGCGGCCAGCGAGGCGTGCTGCTCCGGCGCCCAGCTGTGCTGGAAGGACGAGGTGGACGACTGGCCGAGGAGGACGTCCGCACCGTCCTCGGCGAGGTGCCGGCTCATGTCGGGGAACGCGGTCTCGAAGCAGATCAGCGGGCCGATCCGCAGCCCGTGCCCGACGTTCATCACGGTCTGTTCCGCGCCGCGGTGCCGGTCCTCGCCGGCGGCCCGGCCCACCGAGGTGGCCCAGCCGAGCAGCGAACGGGCCGGTATGTACTCGCCGAACGGGACCAGCCGCATCTTGTCGTACCGGTCGCCGGTCGGGCCGTCCGGGCCGACCAGCACCGAACTCTTGTAGATGCCGGGCCGGTCGGAGCGGCGGGCGTCCACGTTGACCAGTATGTCGGCACCGGTCTGGCGGGACAGCGCGGCGAGCCGCCGGGCCAGGTCGGGGCGGTCGTCCAGGTCGAAGCCGACGCTGGACTCGCCCCACACCACCAGGTCGGCCCCCTGCCCGGTGAGCCGCCGGGTCAGCCGCTCCTCCTGGTCGAACCGCTTGTCACCGCTCTCCTGTCCGGCCACTATCCCCGGCTGGACGACGGCGATCCGCACCCGCCCGTCGACGTCCGGGCGCGGCGCCCAGGCCCACGCGGCCGTGGTCGCGGCGGCCGTGGCGACCAGCGAGGCCACCGCCGGCACCCGCGACGCGCGGACGGCGACCAGCACGGCCACGGCCACGTTGACGGCCACCACCAGGAAGCTGAGCAGCCAGACACCGCCGACCGAGGCCAGCCGCAGCGCCGGCCCCACCTGCCACTGGCTGGCGCCGAGCATGCCCCACGGCCCGCCGAGCCCCTGCCAGGACCGGACCAGTTCCACCGCCAGCCAGGCCGAGGGCAGCACCACCAGCGCGGCGGCGCACCGGCCCGCCGACGGCGCCCCGCCCAGGAACCGGCGCACCAGCAGGCCCCAGGGCGCCCAGAGCAGGCCCAGCAGGGCGGCGATCAGGAAGATGAACACGTGCAGGCTCGGCAGCAGCCAGTGGTGGACGGCCGTCAGGAAGCCGGCGCCGCCCCACCAGCCGTCGTACGCGGCCCGTCGCCCGGTCGGCGCGGAGCGGGCGAGCAGGATCCACGGCACCAGCGCGATGTACGCGAACCACCACAGCGAGGGGGCCGGGAACGACAGCACCGGCAGGGCGCCGGCGAGGGCGGCGGCGGCCGAGCGGCGCCAGGGGGAGGTCAGCCAGCGATTGATCGTTCTCATAGGGAGCCTCCCTACCCAGCGATGGGTCCAGTGTGCGCGGTGAGCGGGAGGCCGAGCGCCTTCCGGCCGGGGTCCGGCGGCCGTACGGCGTGCTGCCGCCCCGCGCCCCTCGCGGGCTCGCGCCGTTACGGGGCGCCCGGACCGCGGCGCCACTTCTCGTGTGCGACGACCTCGCTCAGGCGCCAGCCCTCGGCGGTGCGCAGGAGCCCGAAGTCGTAGCGGCCGCCGCACACCAGGTCCGGGGCGGCGGAACCGCCGGGGTCGGTGAAGCCCATGGGGTTGAGGTAGTCGGCGCGCACGCGGGCGGTGTCGCCGGTGTCCTGGTCCAGGACGCCGAAGCGGACCCGGCGGTTGACGATCAGGTGCTGGCGCACGGCGAGCGGGGCCAGGCTCTCGGCGAGCCACGCGGCGACCCGGCCGGCGTCGCCCTCCACACCGCCCGCCGAGCGGTAGTCGGCGCGTCCGTCCGCCGTGAACAGCCCTCGGTACGCCGTCCAGTCGCCGTCGTCCACCGCCACCGCGTACGCGGTGACCAGGTCGTCCACGGCCAGGCGGTCCCTCACGGTCGCGAACTCCGCACGCTGGGTCATCGGCACAGTGTTGGGCACGGCGGGCGCGCAGCCAAGAGGTGTGCGGGGTGAATATTCGGTGGTGCCGGGCGGGTCGCACGGCCGAACCTGTCCCGGTGAACGGACAGAACGAGCAACTCGTCGGCGCGGAGCCCCGGTTCCGTGTCCGCGCCCGGCACACCGAGACCACGGTCACCGTCTACCAGGCGTACCGCCCGGAGATCGGCCGGGCCGCGGCCCGCGCCGGACGCTTCCCGTCCGCCTGGAAGCGGGACCGGATGACCTGGATCAAGCCGTCGTTCCTGTGGATGATGTACCGCTGCGGCTGGGGCACCAAGGAGAACCAGGAGACCGTCCTGGCCGTCGAGATCGGCCGGGACGGCTTCGAGTGGGCCCTGCGCCACGCCTGCCTGTCCCACTACGTGCCGGCGCTCCACGCGGACCAGGATGCCTGGAAGGCGGAGCTGGCGCGCTGCCCCGCCCGGGTGCAGTGGGACCCGGAGCGGGATCTGCACTTGAACCCGCTGCCGCACCGGTCGTTGCAGCTCGGCCTCGCCGGGGAGGCGGCGGCCCGGTACGCCGACGAGTGGATCGTCGGCATCGAGGACGTCACGCCGCTGGCCACGGAGATCCACGGGCTGGTGCGGGCGGGGGAGCTGGAGCGGGCGAAGGAGCTGCTGCCGCAGGAGCGGCCGTATCCGGTGGCCGACGAGGTACTGGCCCATCTGCGGGCGTAGGGGGCGGGAGGCCCGCGGGGACGCGGGTGCCGGCCAGGGCGCGCGGGGCCGGGTCAGGCCGCCTCGAAGACCTCGGCGCGGATCGCCTCGGCCCACTCGATCACCAGCAGCTCGTACTCCGCGCGCTCCTGGGCCGACAGGGTGCCGGCCGCACGCAGCCACAGCGCCCGGATCTGCTCGTTCACCTCGGCAGCGGAGCGCACGGAACCAGGGGACGGGGATTCGGGGGACATGGCGACCAGCCTAGGGGCAAGGGCTGACCGTGCGCTACCGGGTGGCTACGGAGAAGGTATGGGCTTGGTCACCGGTCGCGGCCGGTCATCCGTCCGTGGCGGCGAACAGGGCGGCGCCCGCGGGGCGTTGCCCAGGTCGTGGGCGGGCCGCCGCGGGCGCGAAGATGTCCGAAACAGAGAGGGTGGGGCGGTCGGGTCAGTCGGCCGACTCCGCCGCGTGCGGGCTCAGCGCGCCGACGCCGACCAGGGCGATGATCACCACGCCGAGGGCGATGCGATACCAGACGAACGGCATGAAGCTCTTGTTGGAGATCCACTTCATGAACCATGCGATGACGGCGTAGCCCGAGGCAAACGCGATCACCGTCGCGAACAGGGTGGGCGGCCAGTCCACATGGCCCTCGCCCAGCGAGTCCTTCACCTCGAAGGCGCCGGAGGCGAGGACGGCCGGGATGGCGAGCAGGAAGGAGTAGCGGGCCGCGGCCTCGCGCCGGTAGCCCATGAACAGGCCGCCGCTGATGGTCGCGCCGGAGCGGGAGACGCCGGGGATGAGGGCGCAGGCCTGGCAGAGGCCGAAGATCAGGCCGTCCTTGACGCCGAGGTTCTCCAGCGTCTTGCGCTGCTTGGGCGCCCGGTGCCGGCCGCCGGTCTCGTCGCGGGCCGCCAGCCGGTCGGCGATGCCGATGACCACGCCGACGACGATGAGCATGGTGGCGGTGATCCGCAGATCACGGAACGGCCCCTCGATCTGGTCCTTCAGCGTCACGCCCAGCAGCCCGATCGGGATGGAGCCGACGATCACCAGCCAGCCCATCTGCGCGTCGTGGTCGCGCCGCATCGCCTTGTCGAACAGCGAACGGAACCAGGACGAGACGATCCGGCCGATGTCCTTGCGGAAGTAGATGAGGACCGCGGCCTCCGTGCCGATCTGCGTGATGGCCGTGAAGGCCGCCCCCGGGTCCTTCCAGCCCGAGAACGCCGCGGTCAGCCGCAGGTGCGCGCTGGAGGAGACGGGCAGGAACTCGGTCAGCCCCTGGACGAGTCCGAGGACGAGGGATTCAAACCAAGACATGAAGGTATGGCGTCCAAGCGCTGAGGGGTGAAGAGGTGATCATGTGACGGAGGAAGCGTAGCGGGCCCCGCCGGCAGCGCGACGGCGAGGTCCCTCCTGGAGGCTGCCGGGCGGGCGCTAGGGCCTGTCGTCAAACTCCCGTCGTCCGCCCTCCGGGCGACGACGCGAATTGTCAGACAGGCCCTAGGCGGCCGACGGCCCGGTGACGGTCCAGCCGGGGGTCTGCGGACGGGCCGTCAGGTCCTCGTGTCGCACGGGGTCGCCGCAGGCCCGGCAGGTGACCACCGGCACCAGTTCCTCGCCGCAGCTGTGCTCGACGACCATGGGCAGGTCGACGCCCTTGCGCAGGTGCCGGTCGCCCCACTCCTTGAGGGTCATCAGGACGGGCTCCAGCTCCAGCCCGGCCTGCGTGGGCCGGTACTCGAAGCGCTGGGGGCGCTCGCTGTAGAGGCGCTTGGTGAGGATGCCGGCCTCCACCAGGCGGCGCAGCCGGGTGGACAGGATGTCGCGCGGGGCGCCGATGTTGCGTACGAGCTGGTCGAAGCGGCCGTTGCCCAGGCACACCTCCCGCAGGACGAGCAGGGAGTACTTCTCGCCGACGACCGCGAGGGCGTCGGCGATGGAGCAGGGACGCGAATCCTTCGTGGCGGCCATGCGGTCAGTCTAGAGGAGGGTTTGAATTTCCAACCCAAGGGGCTATGGTGAGTTCGTATTTCCTACTCACCGGTAGCTCGTCCGATGAAGCTGGAGGCCGGCGCCATGCGAGACGCGGTCATCGTCGAAGCCGTACGCACCCCCGTCGGCAAGGGCAAGCCGAACGGCTCCCTCGCCCACGTCCACCCCGTGCGACTCCTCGCGCACACCCTGCGCACCCTGGTCGAGCGCTCCGGCGTCGACCCGGCGCTGATCGACGACGTGATCGGCGGCACCGTCGACCAGGTCGGCGAGCAGGCCATGAACACCACCCGGTACGCCGTGCTCGCCGCGGGCCTCCCCGAGTCCGTCCCGGCGACCACCGTCGACCGCCAGTGCGGCTCCTCCCAGCAGGCCGTCCACTTCGCCGCGCAGGGCGTGATCTCCGGCGCGTACGACCTCGTGGTCGCCTGCGGTGTGGAGTCGATGAGCCGGGTGCCGATGTGGTCCAACGTGCCCGCCGGCAAGGACCCGTTCGGGCCCGGCGTCGCCGAGCGCTACCCGGACGGCCTGGTCCCGCAGGGGATCAGCGCCGAACTCATCGCCGCCAAGTGGTCCCTCACGCGCGCGCGGATGGACGAGTTCGCCGTCTCCTCGCACCACAAGGCCGCCGCCGCGTGGCGGGCCGGACTCTTCGACGCCGAGGTCGCCCCCCTCGACGGCGTCGCCCGCGACGAGTGCGTCCGCCCGGACAGCACCCCCGAGATCCTCGCCGGACTCAGGCCCGCCTACTACGACCCCGGCTTCGCCGAGCGCTTCCCGCAGATCGAGTGGAACGTCACCGCGGGCAACGCGAGCCCCGTCAACGACGGCGCCTCGGCCGTCCTGATCACCTCGAGCGACACCGCGGCCCGGCTCGGCCTGCGCCCGCTGGCCCGCCTCCACAGCTTCGCCGTGACGGGATCCGACCCGCTGCTCATGCTCACCGGGGTCGTCCCGGCCACCGAGAAGGTGCTGCGCCGGGCCGGACTGAAGCTGGACGACATCGACCTGTTCGAGGTCAACGAGGCCTTCTCCAGCGTGGTGCTCGCCTGGCAGCAGGAGACCGGCGCCGACCTCGCCAAGGTCAACGTGCACGGCGGCGCCATCGCCCTCGGCCACCCCCTCGGCGCCAGCGGCACCCGCCTGACCACGACCCTGGTCCACGCGATGCGCGAACGCGGCGCCCGCTACGCCCTGCAGACCATGTGCGAGGCGGGCGGGCTCGCCAACGCGATGATCCTGGAAGGCGTCTGAGCCCAGGGCCCCGGCAGGGGAGCCGAGCGGTCAGGACAGCGCCGGGCCGCCGGTCACCAGGCCATGGCCCGCCCGGCGGCGGCCACCAGCTCGTCGGTCGCGGCGATGGCCGCCTCCCGGCGCGCGGCCGGCACGGTGTGGTCGGCGGCGTCGCGCAGGCCGAACGCGGCCAGGGCCGCCTGGCGGGCCGCCGGCGCCAGGGACGGTTCGAGAACGGACACCGCGACCAAGGGGGCGGTGACGGCGGAGCGGGTGGCGTGGGTCGCCGCCCGTGCCGCCTCGGTGACGTCCTGGCCCGCGCCGTTCAGGCGCAGGTCCTCGCGGTGCCACAGGGCCCGCCGGTGGTCACCCAGGGCCGCCACCAGTTCGCCCAGCGCCACGCGCAGTGCCTCGGCCCTCCGCTCGGCGCGGGCGGCCCGCTCACGCCGGGACTGGAGCAGCGCGGTGAACGCGCCGCCGAGCAGCGTGCCGGCCACGGCGATGACGCTGGACCACATGGAAGGCCCTCCCCGGTGGACGGGCGCCGCCGCTCACCGGCCGCGCAACTGGTGGCGCTTGCGCCAGGCCACCACCGTGCCCGCCAGCGCCGGTACGGCGATGCAGGCCATCGCGATCAGGAAGGCCGGGGAGGTCGGTGCCGAGGCGCGGGCGCCGGCGACGGCGTAGGCGGCGGTGTTGGGGATCGAGCCCAGACCGGTGGCCAGCAGGAAGGGCAGCCAGCCCATGCGGGAGACGGCCGCGCAGTAGTTCGCCGCCCAGAACGGCACCCCGGGGAAGAGCCGCAGGGCCAGCATGGACCGGAACCCGTGCCGGCTGAGCTGCCCGTCGGCCGCGCGCAGCCAGCGCCCCCGCAGCAGCGGGCGCAGCGCGTCCTGCCCGAGCAGCCGGCCCAGCCCGAAGGCCACCCCGGACCCGAGCACCGTGCCCGTCAGCGCGGTGGCCAGTCCCAGCTGCGAGCCGAACAGCGCGCCCGCGGCCAGGTTCAGCAAGGGGCGCGGCACGAACGCCACGGTGCACAGCCCGTACGCCGCCGCGAACACGACGGCCGCCGCGGTCCCGCCGAGCTGTGGCGGCCAGCCGTGCGTCAGCAGCCGCTGCGGCTCGAACAGCAGCACGCACGCGGCGGCACCCACGAGCAGGGCGACCAGCAGCGACAGACGCGCGTACGGGGAGAGCAGCGCACGCGTGCAGCGGGCCGCCAACCCGGCGGGGCGCAGCGGGAGAACGGGGACGACGAGCTCCTGGGCGGCGGCCCGGGGAGAGGCCGTGGCGGTGCCAGAGCGGTTGGCATCGAGCATCCGATGACATTAGCCGACGAACGTGTGTGATCGCCGTCAGCTGTGTCCCGGGACCGTCACGGGACGGCACCGGCGCCGTTTGGGGGCGCCGGTGAAGGAGGGGGTGGACGAGAAGGGGTCCAGGCGTTCAGGGCGCCTGGACCCGTGCCTCACGCGGCCAGGGCGTGACCGGGGTGCAGGACCACCTTGGTGTAGCCCTCGATCCGCTTGTCGAACTTCTCGTACGCCTGCGGTGCCTGGTCCAGCGGCAGCTCGTGGGAGACCACGAAACTGGGCTTGGCCCGCCCGGCGATGATCATGTCGCGCAGCTGGCGGTTGTACCGCTTGACGTTGCACTGGCCGGTGCCCATCTGCTGGCCCTTCTCGAACATCCGGCCGATGGAGACCAGCAGCTGGCCCTTCTTGGCGTGCTCGTCGGGGCCGCCGGGGTCCGAGGGCACGTACAGACCCGGTACGCCGAGCATGCCGGTCGGGCGTACCGTCTCGACCAACTCGTTGAGGACGATGGCGGGTTCCTCGTGGCTGGCGTCGTGGCTCTGGGCCTGGTAGCCGACGGCGTCGACGCCCTTGTCGGTGCCCTCACCTCCGGTCTGCTCCTTGATCTGCTCCGCCGGGTCGCCCTGGGTGAAGTCGATGGGGATGGCCCCCATCTCCTCCGCCTTGGCCAGCCGCTCGGGCACCCGGTCGACGGAGAAGACCTTCGCCGCACCGCGCAGCAGCGCCGAGTAGGCGGCCATCAGGCCCACCGGTCCGGCGCCGTAGACGGCCACGGACTCACCGGGGGACACCTGGGCGAGTTCGCAACCGTGATAGCCGGTCGGGAAGATGTCCGCGAGCAGCACGAAGTCCGTCTCGAACTCCTCGCCCGGGGGCAGCTTCAGGCAGTTGAAGTCGGCGTACGGCACCCGCAGCCGCTCGGCCTGCCCGCCGATGAACGGCCCCATCGCCACGTAACCGTAGGCCCCGCCGGCGAATCCGGGGTTGACCGTCAGGCAGAACCCGGTCTTCCCGACGAGACAGTTCTTGCAGAATCCACAGGCGACGTTGAAGGGCATCACGACGCGGTCACCCTCGGACAGGGAGGTCACCCCGTCGCCGACCTCCTCGACGATGCCCAGGTTCTCGTGCCCGAAGACGATGCCCGCCTCGGCCGCCGTGCGGCCCTCGTACATGTGCAGGTCCGACCCGCATATGGCGGTCGACGTGACCCGTACGAGGACGTCGTTGGGGTGCTGGATGTGAGGGTCCTGGACCTCCTTCACCACCACGCTGAAAGGCTCTTCGTAGACGACGGCTTTCACGTCTGTCACCTCCGCGTCGAGCGTCACCCCCTGTCTTCCAGGGAACGCCCGTCCGCAAGGCGTCGCAAGCCACGTCCGGAAGGTCGATGTATCCAGCACCGGCATCGCGGCAGCGAACGGAGCCGGAAAACCATTCGACGCCGGACGTGCCGTCGGCGATGATCGACGGCATGTTCCGGTACGCCTTCCACGTCGCAGCATCCGCCGTCGCGGATGCTCCGAAGGCTGCCGTCCCGCACCTCGCGGCCGCCGTCGACGGCGCCCGAAGCTGACCCTCCCCGGACCGTCCGGCGGACCCCGCAGGGGGAGGGTCGGCCGGTCCCCGGGGTCCCGCGTCTTCTGTCACGGCTGAGAGGCTTCGAGGTACAGCCATGTCCAAAACGGCCTACGTGCGCACCAAGCCGCACCTGAACATCGGCACCATGGGTCACGTCGACCACGGCAAGACCACCCTGACCGCCGCCATCACCAAGGTCCTCGCGGAGCGCGGCACCGGCACCTTCGTCCCGTTCGACCGCATCGACCGCGCCCCGGAGGAGGCCGCCCGCGGCATCACCATCAACATCGCCCACGTCGAGTACGAGACCGACACCCGGCACTACGCCCACGTCGACATGCCCGGCCACGCCGACTACGTGAAGAACATGGTCACCGGCGCCGCCCAGCTCGACGGGGCCGTCCTGGTCGTCTCCGCGCTCGACGGGATCATGCCGCAGACCGCCGAACACGTCCTGCTCGCCAGGCAGGTCGGCGTCGACCACATCGTGGTCGCGCTGAACAAGGCCGACGCGGGCGACGAGGAGCTGACCGACCTGGTCGAACTGGAGGTCCGCGACCTGCTCACCGCCCAGGGGTACCCGGGCGACGCCGTACCCGTCGTCCGCGTCTCCGGGCTGCGGGCCCTGGAGGGCGACCCGCGCTGGACGGCGTCCGTCGAGGCGCTGCTCGACGCCGTGGACACCTACGTGCCGGTGCCGGAGCGGTACCTGGACGCGCCGTTCCTGCTGCCGGTCGAGAACGTGCTGACCATCACCGGGCGCGGCACGGTCGTGACCGGGGCCGTGGAGCGCGGGACCCTCCGGCTGGGCGACCGGGTGACGGTGCTGGGCGCGGACACCGACACCGTGGTCACCGGCATCGAGACCTTCGGCAAGCCGATGGAGGAGGCGCAGGCCGGCGACAACGTGGCGCTGCTGCTGCGCGGGGTGCCCCGGGACGCCGTCCGGCGCGGGCACGTGGTCGCGGCGCCGGGCAGCGTGGTGCCGGGCCGGCGGTTCACCGCGCGGGTGTACGTGCTGTCCGCGCGGGAGGGGGGCCGTACGACGCCGGTCGTCAGCGGGTACCGGCCGCAGTTCTACATCAGGACGGCGGACGTCGTGGGCTCCGTGGACCTCGGCGAGGTGGCCGTGGCCCGGCCGGGGGACACGGTCGAGATGAGCGTCGAGCTGGGACGGGAGGTGCCGTTGGAGCCGGGGCTCGGCTTCGCGATCCGTGAGGGCGGGCGGACCGTGGGAGCGGGGACGGTCGTCGCCGTGGGGTGAAGGGCCGGGGCCGCGGACGCCGACAATGGAGAGGTGAACGCATCGATACCCGTCACCCGCACCACCGATCACGGCACCGCCAAGCTGATGCCCGACGTCGACCGTGAGCGGGCCTGGCTGCTCACGGTCGACGGGGCACCGCAGTCGTACGTCGACCTCGACGATCCGGAGTACCTGGAGTTCGAGTACGCGCGGCGGCTGGGGTACGTCCTGGACACCGTGGCCGCGGCCGGGCGGGCGGTGGACGCGGTGCACCTGGGCGGGGGCGCGCTCACGCTTCCCCGCTACCTCGCCGCCACCCGCCCCGGCTCCCGGCAGGACGTCGTCGAGGCCGACCGGGGCCTGCTGGAGCTGGTCACCGAGCGGCTGCCGCTGCCGGCGGGCTCGGGCATCATGCTGCACGCGGCCGATGCCCGGGCGTGGCTGGAGGACGCGCCGGACGACCACGCCGACGTCCTGGTCGCCGATGTCTTCGGCGGGTCCCGGGTGCCGGCGCACCTGACCACGCTCGCCTACGTCCGTGAGGCCGAGCGGGTGCTGCGGGCCGACGGGGTGTACCTGGCCAACCTCGCGGACGCGGCGCCGTTCGCGTTCCTGCGGTCCCAACTGGCCGCGCTGGCGTCCGTGTTCGAGGAGCTGGCGCTGATCGCGGAGCCGGCCGTGCTGCGCGGGCGGCGGTTCGGGAACGCGGTGGTCGTCGCCTCGCACCGGCCGCTGGACACCGCGACGCCGGCCCGGCGAGCCGCGGCGGACGTCTTTCCGGCGCGGGTGGAACACGGTGCGGCGGTGCGGGAGTTCATCGGTGCGGCGCGGCCGGTGGAGGACGCGGACGCCGTACCGTCACCCGAGCCCCCCGACGGCTCGTTCGGCATCGGCTGAGGGTGTCGGGGCTGGTCGTGCCGTGTGGGCGGTGGTTCGGGAACGCGGCGTGGCGTCGCGCCGGTCGCGGACCCCGTGACGCCGGGCCGGCGCGGGGGAACACGGTGTGCCGTCAGCCGAGCCCCCCGACAGCTCGTTCCGCGTCGGCTGAGGGGGTCGGGGAGCCGGTGACCGGGTGTGTGCGGCGGGTGAGACGGCGGACGTCCGGGACCAGCAGCACCAGGGCGGTGACCAGGACCACCAGGCCGGCGCAGCCCCACAGGGCGGCCGTGCGGCCGACGGCGGCCTCGGCCGGGCCGGCCAGGGCCGTGGCGAGCGGCATGAGCGAGACCGAGCCGAACCAGTCGTAGGCCGAGACCCGGGAGAGCTTGTCCTCGGGGATCTCCTGGTGCAGCGCGGTCATCCAGGAGACGCCGAACACCTCCACCGTCGTACCCGCGACGAACATCACCCCGTACAGCACGCCCACCGGCACCGGCACGGCCAGCGCGGCCCCCGGCAGGGCCAGCGGGAAGACGCACAGCGTGCCGGCGAGCAGCAGCCGGCGGGGCTTCCAGCGGGTCATCAGCAACGCGCCGGCCACCGTGCCCGCGCCGAACGCGGCCAGCGCCAGGCCCCAGGGCCCCGCGCCGCCCAGGCTGTCCCGGGCGACGAGGGGACCGTAGACCGCGTCGGCCGCGCCGACCACCGCGTTGGCGATGGAGAACTGCACGACGATGCCCCACAGCCAGGGCCGGCCGATGAACTCCCGCCAGCCTTCGCGGAGATCGGCCAGCAGGCCCCCGCCCGGCGGGCGCGGCGGGATGTGGCCGACGTCGAGGAAGGAGCGCAGTGCGGCGGCGACGGCGAAGGCCGCCGCGTCGAGCGCGAGCACCCAGCCGGGACCGACGGCCGCGACCAGGGCGCCGCCCAGTGCCGCGCCGCCGAGCGCCGCGCCCTGGGTGGCCATGCGGAAGACGGCGAACGCGCGGCCCGCCTGTGCGCCCTCCACACAGGACATCAGCATGCCCTCCGCGGCGGGGCCGAAGAACGCCTGACCGGTGCCGCCGAGCGCGGTGAGCAGCATCATCTGCCACAGCCTGGGCTCACCGGCGAGGACGAGGGCCGCGAACGCCGCCTGCGACAGGCAGTTGAGCGTGTTGGCGGCGACCATCACCCGGTGCCGGGGCAGCCGGTCCGCGACCGCACCGCCGATGAGCAGGAAGACCACCAGCGGCAGCGTGCGGGACGCGGCGACCAGGCCGACGTCCCCGCCGTCGCCGCCCGACTCCAGCACGGCAAACGCGGCGGCGATGAGCGAGCCGTTCGCGCCGAGGCCCGTCACGATGGCGGCCGCGGTCAGCAGGGAGTAGTTGCGCCCCGCCCAGGCGGGGCCACGGGTGCGGACGGGGGAGCCGGAGGTCTGGGTCACCGGCCGACTATCCCCGCCCGGCTCCCGCTGTGCCAAGTCGGTTTCGCGGACGCCACGGGCGGGGCGCGGTCCCCGCTGGGGTCAGTCCGCGATCGGGTCGCCGTGCAGCCGCACGGTGCTGAGGATCTTGTCCATGGTCGCGTCGGGCACTTCGTCCTTGACGCCCTTCGCGCCGTAGAACGTCCAGGAGACGAAGCTGCCCGTGGAGTTCTTGAAGGCGAACGTGGTGGCCTTGCCGTCGGTGTCGCACTTGTTCTTCTTCGGCACGCCGATCACGTACGACGTCGCGACGCTGCCGTGCACGCCCGACGCCGTGGTGAAGGACTTCGCCTTGCCGATCCGCAGGTACTTCTTGGCGGCCTCCGACTGGTCGGTGTAGCCGCCGAAGGCGAAGGTGGCCGAGTCGCCGCGGGCGATGCTCGCGGTGTCCTTGGCGCCGTTCTCGCCCTTCGTGCCGCCGGCCGCGAGCGCGTGCGACTCCTTGGTGCCCTTGTCCTCGGAGGTGCAGTAGTCCGGCTTCAGGAACGTGGTGCCGGAGAAGCCGATGTACGCGGAGCCGTCGCCTTTCTTCTCGTCCTCGAAGAAGGAGAAGACGCCGGGCCGCTCCACCTCCCAGTCGGCGGGTACGTCGAAGGCCGTGCCGTACTTGGGATTGACCACGACCTTCCAGCCGGCCACGGTCGGCTTCGCGGTCTCGTTGCCGCGCGGGTCACCGGCCGCGGACGACGCGGGCGAGCCGGGCCCGGTGGCCGTCGGCGACGGGCTGGTGTGCCGTCCGCCCTTGCCGTTGTCCGCCTCGTCGTCCTTCGAACCGCCCAGCACCAGATAGCCGGTCACGGCGGCCGTGACGACGACCGCCGTGGCCGCCACGATGGCCACGAGCTTGGTGCGGCCGTCACCGCCCCGCGGGGGCTGGGGCACGGGTGCACCGGGGGGCTGCCCCGGCTGCCCCCACTGCGGCTGCTGTCCGTACGGGCCGGTCTGCGGCTGCTGTCCGTACGGGCCCGCCTGCGGGTACTGCTGGTAGCCGGGCTGCTGGTACGGGTTCGGCTGCTGGTAACCAGGCTGCTGATACGGGTTGTTCTGCTGGTTCGGCCGCTGGTTCTGCTGGTTCTGCTGCGGGTTGGGCGCGCCCCCTGGCGGCTGCTGATCTGGCCACATGGCCAGTAACCCTAGTGGCATCCCTGGTCAGGGTCTGCTACTCGTGAGTAACATGAGGGTCATGAGCGCAGATCAGATGTCCATCGGCGACATGCTCGCCGCCACCGTGCCCATGGCCCGCACCCTCGGCCTGGAGTTCCTCGAAACCGCGCCCGACAGGGCCGTGGTCTCCCTGCCGGACCAGAGCGCCTACCACAACCACGTGGGCGGCCCGCACGCCGGTGCGATGTTCACCCTCGGGGAGTCGGCCAGCGGCGCCATCGTGCTGGCCGCCTTCGGGGACCAGTTGACGCGGGCGGTGCCGCTCGCCGTGCGCGCCGAGATCGCCTACAAGAAGCTGGCCATGGGCGTCGTCACCGCGACCGCGACGCTGGGCCGCCCGGCCGCCGAGGTCGTCGCCGAACTGGACGCCGGACAGCGCCCCGAGTTCCCCGTGTCCGTCGAGATCCGGCGCGCGGACGGCGCCGTGACCGGCGAGATGACCGTCGTGTGGACCCTCCGCCCGGCCGACCGGCAGAAGTGAGCCCCGCACCCCAGCGACTGCCGGAACGGTGCAAGGCGTCGCTGGGGCCGCGCCCTTGAGGGGGCGTGCTCAGTCGAGGCAGAACTCGTCGCCCTCGATGTCCAGCATCCCGACGCACGCGTCGGTGCCGTCGTACAGGAGGCGCTCGCGTACCGCGCCGAGCGCGATCAGCCGTGCGCATTCGGCTTCGAGCGCGGCCAGGCGCTCCTCACCCACGAGCCCGGTGGCGACCCGCACGTCGAGACGCACCCGGTTCTTGACGACCTTGCCGCCGGGTACGCGCTGGAATATACGACGTACCCCAGCCAATTCCGTGCCGGGCAGGTGCCAGGGCACCTCGTCAGCGCCCGCGCCGAGCGGGTGGGTGGGCAAGCCCGCGCAGGCCGGCTCACAGCACCTTCGCCCGGATCAGCACCGACAGCACCAGCGCCCCCGGCAGCAACGGCACCCAGTCCGACAGCACCCGGTACCCGATCACCGTGGCCGTCGCCACCGCGGGCCCCGCCCCGAACGTGACCAGCGTCCACACCAGCGCCGCGTCGACCGCCAGCCCGCCCGGCGCCGGCACCGCCCCGGCGGCCGTGCCCGCCGCCAGGTGGGCCAGCACCACCTGTTCCCACGGCAGCCCCAGCCCGAGCGAGGCCCCGACGCAGGCCAGCGTGCCCGCCTGCACCAGCGGCATCGCGACCGCCCCGCCCCACAGGGCGAGCACCCGGCAGGGCCGGGAGTGCACCGCGCGCACATCGGCCAGGGCGGAGCGCAGCAGCCCGGTCACCGGCCGCCGTAACGGCCGCACGACCGTCAGCAGCACCCCGGCCACGGCGGCCGCGCCGCCCGCGACGGCGGCGAGCGGCACCAGCAGCCGTCCGTCGGGGACCAGGTCCCCGAGGCGCCGCCAGGCCGGGGAGACCGCGAGGAACACCAGCAGGACCAGCGTCTTCGCCGTGGACCGGGCCAGCGAGTACAACCCGATCGACGCCGTCGCCCGCTCCAGCGGTACGCCCCGCCCGCGCAGGAAGCGCAGGGTGACCGCGTGCGCGCCGAGCCCGGCGGGGAGCGCGTGGTTGGCGGCGCCGGCGGCGAACTGCGAGGCCAGCAGCAACCCGGGCGGCAGCCGGTCGGGCAGCGCTCCCTGCCGGGCGCAGGAGGCGGCCACCCAGGTCAGACAGGTGAGACCGGCTCCGGCCAGCAGCCACCCCGGGTCGGCCGCGACCAGCCGCCGTACCCCCTCGTACACCACGGGCCGGTTGGCCACGGCCCAGCCTGCGGCGAGCAGCAGGGGTGCCAGGCACAGGGCCAGCCGGACCGGCCGGGCGGACATCCGGGACGCCGGCCGGACCGTGGCCGCGGTCGTGGTTCCGGGAGTCGCGCCGGTGAGCGGAGGGGCCGGCGCGGCGGGACCGGGACGGGGAGCCGCGGCCGGGGGCAGCGAGCGGGAGGGCGGCAGTGAGGACACGGGGACGTCGTCCTTCCGCGGTGGGCCCCTCGGCGGGGGCCTGGGGAGGCGGGCCGGGCGGAACCGCGGAGAGCCTTCCCCTCCCGCGTGACACCGGGATGGCCGGAAACGTAAGGGGCGGGGGCGGGACGGTGCCGCGGGCCGGGCGCGGGCGAGCGGCCGTTCACCGCCGACCAGGTAGCCTTCCCTTGGGACGCGCTTTACATGCGGCGGCCCGGCGGGCAAGGACAGCGACAGGGGAGGACCGGCGGTGCACGTCCAGGAATGGCTCGACTCGGTGCCGGCGATCGCCGTCTACGCCGCGGTGGCCCTGGTGATCGGTCTGGAGAGCCTGGGCATCCCGCTGCCGGGGGAGATCATCCTGGTCTCCGCGGCGCTGTTGTCCTCCCAGCACTCGGGAGTCAACCCGGTGGTGCTCGGCGCCTGCGCGACCGCGGGTGCGGTGGTCGGCGACTCCGTCGGCTACGCCATCGGCCGCAAGGGCGGACGCCCGCTGCTGGCCTGGCTCGCCCGGAAGTTCCCACGTCACTTCAGCGCGGGCCATGTGGCCACCGCCGAGCGCTCCTTCGAGAAGTGGGGCATGTGGGCGGTGTTCTTCGGCCGCTTCGTCGCCCTGCTGCGCATCTTCGCCGGACCCCTCGCGGGCGTCCTGCACATGCCGTACTGGAAGTTCCTGATCGCCAACGTCCTCGGCGGCATCTGCTGGGCCGGTGGGACGACGGCCGTCATCTACTACGTGGGCATCGTCGCCGAGGACTGGCTGAAGCGCTTCTCGTACGTGGGCCTGGGAGTGGCGGTGCTGATCGGCCTGGCCTCCATGCTGATCATCAGGCGCAAGGCGAAGAAGGCCCAGCCGGACCAGCGGGAAGCGGAACCGGTCGGCGCCGGCGACTGAGGCGCCCGGCGGGGAGGCACCCGCCGCCGCGAACGCCGCTAAGGGTGCACGTCCTTGTGGGCCTTGCCCAGCTCGGCGTACAGGGTGCCGTTGAGGGTGACCCCCTTCCGCTCCTCCTCGGACAGGGGCCGCTTCACCTTCGCCGGCACCCCCGCCACCAGCGAGCCCGCGGGCACCACCATCCCCTGCGGCACCAGCGCCTGAGCCGCGACCAGCGAGCCCGCGCCGATCACCGCCCCGTTGAGCACGGTCGCCCCCATCCCGATGAGGCAGTCGTCCTCGACGGTCGCCCCGTGCACCACCGCGTTGTGCCCGATGGACACCCGCTCCCCGACGGTGACGGGGAACCCGGGATCGGCGTGCAGGGTGACGTTGTCCTGCACGTTGGCCCGCGCCCCCACGGTGATCTTCTCGACGTCGCCGCGCACCACGGCCCCGTACCAGACACTGGCCCCCGCGTGCAGGGTGACGTCCCCGATCACGGACGCCGTGGGCGCCACGAACGCCTCCGGGTCGACCCGCGGCTCCTTGCCCCCGATACCCACGATCAGCGCCTTGTGCGTCATCACCGTCTCCTCGTGTCAGCGGTACACGGCACCGTACGACACCTGGTGGGGCAAAGATCACAGCGGCCCGTACTCTCCGCCGCGAGCAACCGGTGAGTAACGTGACCCCGTGCCGAAGCGCAAGAACACGTTCTCGTCCTGGCGACAGGGCCTCACCCAGCGAGCCGTACACGCGGCCTGGTCCTGGATGCAGCGCAACGGGTCCGTCACGGCCGAGCGGCCCGCGGGCTTCCGCTTCGCCTCCATCGGCGAGGCCACCCGGCTGGCCTTCCCGCTCGGCACGGTCTTCGGCGAACCCTGGATCCGGCTCGGCTCCCACTGCATCATCGCCGAGCAGGTCACCCTCACCGCCGGCCTCATGCCCGACCTGGACCTCGGCCCGGAGCCGATCCTGCGCATCGGCGACGGCGTCGTCCTCGGCCGCGGCAGCCATGTCATCGCGGACACCACCGTCACCATCGGCAGCGACTGCTACTTCGGCCCGTACGTCTACGTCACCTCCACCAACCACTCCTATGACGACCCGCACGAGCCCATCGGCAGGCAGTGGCCGCGGATGGAGCCCGTCGAGATCGGGCCGGGCTGCTGGGTCGGCACCGGCGCGGTGATCCTGCCGGGCGCGCGGATCGGCCGGAACGTGGTCGTGGCGGCCGGCGCGGTGGTGCGGGGCACCGTGCCCGACCACGCGGTGGTGGCGGGCGCGCCCGCCAGGGTCGTACGGCGCTGGACGCCCGACGAGGGCTGGCAGCCGCCGCTGCGGACCCCCGCCCCGGTGCCGATCCCGGACGGCATGACGCCGGGGCAGCTGCGGGCGCTCGCGGATCTGGACGAGGACGCGGTGGCCCGGCTCGCCGCGCTGGAGCCGGAGGGCTGACGAGCGCCGGCTCAGCCCGTGGCCAGCAGCAGCGTGCCCAGCAGGGCCAGGCCCGCGCCCGCCGCCTGGACGGCGCGCAGCCGCTCGCTGAGGAAGCCGCGCGCGGCCAGCGCGGTCACCACCGGATAGAGCGAGGCGAGCACGGCCGCGACGGTGACCGGGCCGCTCCGCGCGGCGACGGCGTACGTGCCGTTGGCCGCGACGTCGGCGAGTCCGACGAAGGCCAGCGCGGGCAGCGAGGCCCAGGGGAAGCCGCCCTCCGGCAGGGCGGTGCCGCCGCGCCGGACCGAGACGGCGAGCGCGGCCCCGCCCACCGCGACGTTCGTCAACCGTTGCACGAACAGGGCGAGGAACAGGCCCGTGACGTTCTCCGAGGCTTCCGTGATCAGCGCGAACACCGTGCCGAAGCCCAGCGCCGCGACCAGCGTGAGCAGGACCGCGCGCCGCTGCACGGCCGCGCCGCCCCGCTGTGGGCCGCCGGCGAGGACGACCCCGGTGACGGCGACCGCGATCCCCGCGACCTGGAGCAGCCCCGGCCGCTCGCCGAGGGCGAGGCCGACGCCGAGGGGGACCGCGACGCTGAGGGTGGCGAGGGGCGAGACCACGCCCATGGGGCCGAGGGCGAGGGCCTGGTAGAAGGAGAGCAGGGCCACCGGCCCCACCAGGCCCGCCGCGAACGCGAACCACAGCCGGGGTCCGGCCTCGGCCCAGCCGCCCGTGGCGAGCACGATCGCGCCCAGGACGGCCGCCGCGACGGCCTGCGAGACCACCACGACCGTGAGCGCCGGGGTGCGCCGGGTCAGCAGTCCGCCGCCGAAGTCGGCCAGCCCCCACAGCAGGCTGGTGGTCAGGGCGAAGAATGCTGTCACGACCGGCCTCGCAGTACAGTTCGGTGAACGATCAGGTGCACCTCACCGTAGTTCAACTCATTGAACCAGGCCATCGAAAATACTGGACTTCCCGGATATTGGACGCAACGTGTCGGACCTCGAACTCCTGACCCAGTCCCTGGCGCGCAACGTCAGGCACTGGCGCTCGGTGCGCGGCTTCACGCTCGACGTGCTCGCCGCCCGGGCCGGTGTCAGCCGCGGCATGCTCATCCAGATCGAGCAGGCCCGCACCAACCCCAGCATCGGCACGGTCGTCAAGATCGGCGACGCCCTGGGCGTCAGCATCACGACCCTCCTCGACTACGAGCAGGGCCCCAGGGTCCGGGTGGTCCCCGCCGAGCGCGCCGTACGGCTGTGGCACACCGAGGCCGGCAGCTACAACCGGCTCCTCGCCGGCACCGAGGCGCCCGGACCGCTGGAGATGTGGGACTGGCGGCTGATGCCCGGGGAGAGCAGCCCCTCCGAGCCGCACCCCGGCGGCACCATCGAACTGGTCCACGTCACCGCGGGTGAGCTGACGCTCACCGTCGAGGGCGAGGAGTACCGCGTCCCGGCCGGCGCGAGTGTCTCCTTCGAGGCCAACGTCCCGCACCGGTACGGCAATCGGGGCGAGGAGCCGATGGAGATGGTGATGGCCGTCTCCGTGCCGCCCGTGCCCTGAGACACCTCTACGGCGGGCGGGCGGTCCTTGCTAGCGTGCGGCCATGCGCGCACCCATCGGTGACTTCGACACCGCGACCCCCGCCCCGGACTGCCTGGACGAGCTGACCGCCCCGGTCGCCGACGCCGTACGCGGCTGGCAGGGCGTGGTCCCGGCCGACCGGATCCTGTACGTCGACACCGAGCCGGAGTGGGCCGACACGGCCGTGTTCGTGGAGCACTACGGCCGGGACCTGCTGGAGCGGTCGGCGAACTGTGTCGTCGTCGCGGGCAAGCGGGCCGGCGAGACGACGCTCGCCGCCTGTGTCGTCCTCTCCACCACGCGGGCCGACGTCAACGGGATCGTCCGGCGCCAACTGGGCGCCCGAAAGGCGTCGTTCGCCTCGATGGAGACGGCGACCGGCGAAACCGGCATGGAGTACGGCGGCATCACCCCCCTCGGCCTGCCCACGGGCTGGCCGGTCCTGCTGGACTCGGCCGTCGTCGACCTGCCCTACGTCCTGGTGGGCAGCGGCCGCCGCCGCGGCAAGCTCCTCGTCCCCGGCAAGGCCCTGGCCGAGCTGCCCGGCGCGGTGGTGCTGGACGGCCTGGGCATCGCCTGACCCCCGGCCGTCCAGCCGCCCGGTGCCAGCAGGGCGCGGCTCACGCCGTCACGTGGTGGGCCAGTGCCAGGTGGGGGTCCGCCTCCCCGGGGGCCGGAGCGGGGTCGGCGTGGACCAGGGCGGCCGTCAGCCGGGGCACCGCGTGGAGCAGGGCGTGTTCGGTCTCGACGGCGACGGCGTGGGCCTGGCGCAGTGTCGCCTCGCCGTCCACCACCACCGTGAGTTCGGCCCGCAGGCGGTGCCCGATCCAGCGCAGGCGCAGCTCGCCCACCCCACGCACTCCCGGAACCGCGCGGGCCGCGTGTTCGGCCCGGTCCACCAGGGCCGGGTCGACGGCGTCCAGCACCCGCCGGAACACCTCCCGCGCCGCGTCCCGCAGCACCAGCACGATCGCGGCCGTGATCGCCAGCCCCACGAGCGGGTCGGCCAGGTCCCATCCCAGCGCCGACCCGCCGGCGCCCAGCAGCACGGCCAGCGAGGTGAAGCCGTCGGTACGCGCGTGCAGCCCGTCGGCGACGAGCGCGGCCGAGCCGATCTCCCGGCCCACCCGGATCCGGTACCGGGCCACCCACTCGTTGCCCGCGAAGCCGAGCAGCGCGGCCAGCGCGACCGCCGGCACCTGCGCGACCGGGCGCGGGTCCAGCAGCCTGCCGACGGCCGCCCACGCGGCGAACGCCGCCGACGCGGCGATGGTCAGCACGATCACCAGCCCCGCGAGATCCTCGGCGCGGCCGTACCCGTAGGTGAACCGGCGGTTCGCCGCCCGGCGGCCCAGCACGAAGGCGATGCCGAGGGGTACGGCGGTCAGCGCGTCGGCCGCGTTGTGCACCGTGTCCCCGAGCAGCGCCACCGACCCGGACACGGCCACCACGGCCGCCTGGGCCAGCGCGGTCGCCCCCAGCACGGCCAGCGACACCCACAGCGCGCGCGTGCCGCGCACCGAGGACTCCAGGGCGGCGTCCACTTTCCCGGCGGTCTCGTGGGAGTGCGGGGTGAGGAGATGGGCCAGGCGATGGCGCGGGCGGGGGGAGCCGTGCGCGTGCCCGTGCGAACCGCCGTGCTCATGCGGGCCGTGCTCATGCGGGCCGGTGTCGTGGGGGCCGTGGTCGTGCGGGCCGTCGTGCTGGTGCGGGCCGTGCTCGTGGGGGCCGTGCTCAGGAGGGTGCCGGTCGCTCACGTCGATCCCTTCCGGTGGGCGGGAGTGGACGCCACGGCGCCCACGGAGCCATTATGTGCGTATGAGCGCACGCATGCACCTGTCATCTGCGCACCATGCGCACGAGCGCACCCCGGGCGAGGAGCAGTTCGCGCTCGCCGCCGAACTCCTCGCCCTGCTCGGCGACCGCACCCGGCTCGCCCTGCTGCACACCCTGGCGGCCGGCGAGGCCGATGTCGGCACGCTCACCGAGGCGTGCGGCGCCGCCCGGCCGGCCGTCAGCCAGCACCTGGCCCGGCTGCGGCTGGCCGGCGTGGTGGACACCCGCAAGGAGGGCCGCCGGGTGGTCTACTCACTGCGTCACGGACACGTGCGGCGCCTGGTGGAGGAGGCCCTCAGGACGGCCGACCACCGCCTCGCCGAACGGGACGGCGGGGCGCGCTGACCGGCTCAGAACGCGCCGGCCGTCCCCAGGTACTGCTCGGCGAAGGCCGCCGCCGCGACCGGTGAGGTGCATATCCGGCGCAGCCGGGCCAGCGCGGTGCCGGCGACGTAGGGGTCGCCGGAGGAGGTGCCGTGGAAGATCCCGGACAGCCACTCCGAGAACTCCTGGTAGTCCCACACCCGCCGCAGGCACGCGTCCGAGTAGCCGTCCAGCCCCGTGGCGTCGCCCTCGGTCAGCTGGGCGACGAGTCCGTCACCGAGCAGGAACGCGTCGTGCAGGGCCAGGTTCATGCCCTTCGCGGCGATCGGCGCGACGAGGTGCGCGGCGTCTCCGGCCAGGAACAGCCGGCCGAACACCATCGGCTCGACCACGTAGTTGTGCATGTCCAGCACCCGCTTCTCCAGCAGCCGCCCCTCCGTCAGCGGCGGCCGGTCCGCCGCGCGCAGCCGCCGCTGAAGCTCGGCCCAGACGCGCTCGTGGGACCAGGAGTCCGGGTCGTCGCCGGGCGGGCACTGGAGGTAGTAGCGGGTCAGCTCGGGGCCGCGCGGCATGTGCCCGGCGAACCCGTCCGCGTGCATGCCGAACAGCACGCGGTCCGAGGACGGCGGCGCCTCGGCCAGCAGCGCCAGCCAGCCGATGCCGTAGTCGTGCCGCGAGATCCGCGCCCACGAGGGCAGCGCGGCCCGGCTCGCCCCGCGCGCCCCGTCGCAGCCGGCCACGAACGCGCAGGTCACCAGGTGCCGTTCACCGCTGTCCGGGTCGGTGTAGGAGACGGCGGGCCGGTCCGAGTCCAGGTCGTGCAGGCGTACGTCCCGCACGCCGAAGCGGATCTCACCGCCGCGCACGTCGGCGTACTCGCGCACGAGGTCCGTCACGAGCAGCGGCTGCGGGTGGACCCAGTGGTGGTACCCCGTCAGCTCCGTGTAGGCGAAGCGGTGCCCGCGGCCGTCGAAGCGGAACTCGCACTCGGTGTGCCGCTCGGCGCGCTTCGGCAGGTCGCCGGCCAGGCCGCGCTGTTCCAGGCCGCGTACGGCCCATTCCTCGATCACACCGGCGCGCGGCCGCTGTTCGATAAACGCTCTGCTCTCGGTCTCCAGGACCAGGCAGTCGACACCGGCGGCGCGCAGGATGTTGCCGACCGTGAGGCCGGCCGGCCCGGCGCCGATGACGACGACCGGGCAGTGCGCGGCGGATGGGGACTCGGGATGGGGGGAAGGAGGCGTCACGCGGGGCATTATGACGGTGTCCCGTCAGCCGGCCGGCGGACGGGACACCGTGGGGGCGGTGGGCGCGGTCCGTGCGCGGACGCGGCCGGCGCACGGACGTGGGCGCACGGAGGCGGTCAGTGCGCGGGCGCGTCCGTCACCACGACCTCGTCGATGCTCCGCTCGATCGCCTCGGGCCGCGACGCGGTGGCTTTGGCCCAGTAATAGACGACCAGGGAGAAAGCCGCCACGATCAGCAGGTCCCACCACAGGCCGATGGTGCCCCGGCCGCCGCCGAAGCCGCCCAGCCAGGAGATCACGCCCATGCCCACCAGGTAGCCGGGCAGCCACTGCGCGGCCCTGAAGTCCAGGCGCGGCGCGTCCGGCAGCCCCTTGCGGATCGCGTACCAGGCGTACGAGCCGAGCAGCACGTACCCGAGCAGGATCGCGAAGCCCAGGCGCCACAGGGTGCCCCAGCCGGCCCAGTAGATGATGAGGTCGGCGACCACGAAGGACAGCGGCGAGATGATCTTGCCGCCGGGCAGCCGGTACGGGCGCTCACGGTGCGGCAGCCGGTCGGCGAACACCCCGTAGGCCAGCGGCGCGCCCGCGTACATCAGCACGCTCGCCGAGGTGATGAACTCGACCAGCGTCTGCCAGCTCGGGAACGGCAGGAAGCAGACCACGCCGGTGACGAACGAGACGATCAGGCCGAACCACGGCACGCCGCGCTTGTCGGTCTTCGTGAACAGCTTCGGCGCGTAGCCGTTCATCGCGAGGCCGTACGACACCCGGGAGGTGGCCGTCGTGTAGATCAGGCCCGTGCCGCCGGGCGAGATCACCGCGTCGATGTACAGCACCACGCTCAGCCAGCCCAGGCCGACCAGGGTGGCCAGACCGGCCCAGGGGCCGCTGATGCCCGGGAAGTCCAGGTGGGCCCAGCCGTGCGCGAAGGAGGTGTGCGGCAGCGCGGCGATGAAGACGATCTGGAGCAGGATGTAGATGACGGCGCCGATCGCCACCGAGCCGAGGGTCGCGCGCGGCAGGTCCCGCTGGGGGTTGCGGCTCTCGCCGGCCAGCTGGATCGCCTGCTCGAAGCCGAGCAGGGCGAAGATGATGCCGCTGTCGCTGATGGCGCTGAGCACGCCCTTGGCGCCGAACGGCGCGAAGCCCTCGGAGGTGAAGTTGCCGGGGTGGAAGTTGCCGATCGCGATGATGAAGATCGCCGCGAGCGGGACGGCGATCTTCCACCAGGTGGCGGCGCTGTTGGTGTGCGCGAGGGCGCGGACGCCGAAGAAGTTGACGCCGACGAACACCGCCATGAGGACCACGGCCACGGCCAAGCCGCTCGGGGTCAGCGTCTGGTCGTGGTACTGCAGGCCGTCGGCCCACTGCCAGTGCTTGGCGTAGCCGATCATGGCCTCGACCTCGATCGGGGCCACCGTCGCCGCCTGGAGCCAGGAGAACCAGCCGAAGGACATGCCGGCCAGACCGCCGAACGCGTAGTGCGGGTAGCGGGCCGTGCCGCCCGCCACCGGGAACATGCCGCCGAGTTCGGCGTGCACCAGCGCGAGCAGCACGATCGCCACCGTGCCGATCAGCCACGAGATGATCGCGGCCGGGCCCGCCGCGACGACCGCCTTCTCGGCGCCGAAGAGCCAGCCGGATCCGATGATGGAGCCCACCGAGGCCCACATCAGACCGATGAGCCCGACGTCCCGGCGCAGACCGCCGGAGTCCGTCGTGGCTACCGGCACAGGATGGTCGACTTTCGGCATGTCGCGTGGCCTCTCGAATATTTTACGCGGGATCGACGAGCAAGGGGCCACAGATTAGGGACGCTCTCCGCGCCGGCAGAAGACCGATAACCAAGTCTTGACCGGGGATCTCCGGTGTCTTGGTGAAGGCTTCACCCAGGTCAGCGCGGTCTGGGAATGTCAATATTCAGCGTCGAATTGTGAGAAGAAGGTGAGACAGGCTAGTTCAGGCGGGGAATTTCGATCGCCGGGCACCGGTCCATCACCATCTCCGTGCCCGCCGCCCGCGTCCGCTCGTAGGCGGCCTCGTCGACGACGCCGAGCTGGAACCACACCGCCCGCGCGCCCTTCGCCACGGCCTCGTCCGCCACCGCGCCGGCCAGGTCGCTGTTCACGAAGACGTCGACCACGTCCACGTCGAAGGGGATGTCCGCGAGGGAGGCGTAGCCCTGTTCCCCGTGCACCGTCTCGGCCTTGGGGTGCACCGGCACGATCCGCTTGCCGAACCGCTGGAGCACCCGGGCCACCCCGTAGGCGGGCCGGTTCTGGTTGGAGGACAGGCCGACCACCGCCCAGGTGTCGCCCAGCTCGGTCAGTATCCTGCGGATCGTCGCGTCGTCGCCGTACATTCGGCCGCCTCCTCGGGCTGCGGGGAACTGTGCGCCGGTGCAACATCGCCACGGCGGGTGTGGATTCCCGCCGTACCCCGCCACGCTGTCCGGAATCGGCGCAAGCCGCTGCATACGGCCGTCCACCCGCCTACGCTCGCCCCGTGCTGCGCATTCTCGACGCCCGAACCAGTGAGCCCGTCCCCGCCGCGCCCGCCCGGCGCGGCCTGACCCGCATCGCGACCCACGCCTCCGGCCTCGACCCGACGGCCCTTCGGGTGATGCTCACCGCGGATCTGCTGGTACGGGCGCTGGAACTGGGCGGCACCCCGGTCTGGACGATCCTCACCGCCCCCCGCGACCAGCCGGAACTGCGCACAGCCGCCACCCACCTCGCCATCCGCCCCTTCGAGGACGACCGCGACCTGGCGTCCGGCTTGGGCGAGGCCCAGATGATCCACGTGGCCCGGCAGCCCACGGCGGGCGGACGGGACCCGGGGCCGGGGGAGCGGGCTGAGGGAGCGGCGCCTGACCCGTCACCGGAGGAGCGGGGCGAAGGCCCGTCGGCGGCGGGGTCACGGGGTGAACGGGCCGGGGAGGCCCGGCCGGCCGGCGGTCCGACGGGGGACCCGGTGCCGGAATCGAGTGGTGGAGGCCCGCTGGCCGCCGTCGCCCCGGTGGAGTGGGCCGGGCCGCAGCCGTCGCTCCCGGTCCTGCTCGCCGACCCCGCAGCGCTCCGGCTCGCCCTGCTCTCCGTCCCCCGGCACCAGCCGGCGCGGCTGGACGGCGGCGCCCTGGACCGGGCCGCGGAGCAGCTCGCGGACTGGCGGCGGGCCATGGCCGGCTGGGCGCGGCAACCCTCACGACCGGTGCCGGAACCGGTGCGCGAACGGCTGCGGGCCGCCTGGGAGAACGACCTCGACCTGCCGGGGGTGCTGGACGTGCTGCGGGACGTGGCGTCCACCCCGGACCTCACCGACGGAGCCCGCTTCGAGACGTACGCCTACGCCGACCGCCTGCTCGCCCTGGACCTCGCACGCGACCTCGGAAGCCTCGCGTGAACGCCACGGCGGTTGCGGGTCGGCTGTGGGGGCCGGTGGGGTTCCGGTGGCCCGAGTCAGGGGGCGGTGCGGGGTGCCAGGGGTCACGGCGGGTCGCTGGCGCCGAGCGAGGTCGGGAGGTCCGCGTGAACGCGTCGGCGGTTGCCGGTGGGCTGCGGGGGCCGGTGGTGTTGCGGCGGGCCGCGCGGGGCCTGCGGCTTTGGAAGCCTCGCGTGAGCGCCCCGGCTGTGGGTCGGCTGCGGGGGCCGGTGGTGTTCTGGTGGGCCGTGTCCGGGTGCTGCGGGGGCAACCGCGAGTTGCCGGCGCCCAGTGGCGTAGGGAGCCCCGCGTGAGCGCCCCCGCAGGAGGCGGGCCGCTGCGGCGGCTCGTGGTGTTGCGGCATGCGAAGTCGGCGTGGCCCGAGGGTGTCGGGGACCACCGCAGGCCGCTCGCCCCGCGCGGGCTGCGCGACGCGCCGGCCGCCGGGCGCGCCCTCGCGGCCGCGACGCTGCCCGACCTCGCCCTGTGCTCTACCGCCGTACGCGCCCGCCGCACCTGGGAGCTGGCCTCCGCCGAGTGGGCCACGCCGCCGCCGGTGCGCTACGACCGGCGGCTGTACGCGGCCGGCGTGCCCGAACTGCTGGAGGTCGTGCGCGAGGCGCCGCCGGAGGTCCGGACCCTGCTGCTGATCGGCCACAACCCCGGCCTGGAGGACCTGCTGCTGACGCTGGCCGCGGACGGCCTCGACGACAACCTGGACCGGGTGCGGGCGAAGTTCCCGACCAGTGCCATCGCCGTGCTCGCGTGGCATGGCACCGGCTGGCCGGCCCTGGCCCCGGGCACGGCCCTGCTCACGTCGTTCACGGTCCCGCGCGGGAAGAAGGGCTGACCGGGGGCGTCCGGCGCTCGCATAGGCTGGGCGGATGCAGGACGAGTACCGCACAGTGGCCCGCGCGGGCGTGCACGAGACCGAGATCAACCGCTCCCGCTTCCTGTGCGCCCTCGCCCCGGCCGCCACCGAGCAGGAGGCCCAGGACTTCATCGCCGCCGTGCGCAAGGAGCACGCCGACGCCACCCACAACTGCTGGGCGTACGTCATCGGCGCCGACGCCTCCGTGCAGAAGGCCAGCGACGACGGTGAACCGGGCGGCACCGCCGGCGTGCCCATGCTGCAGATGCTGCTGCGCCGCGACATGCGGTACGTGGTGGCCGTCGTCACCCGCTACTACGGCGGCGTGAAGCTCGGCGCCGGCGGACTCATCCGCGCCTACGGCGGCTCGGTCGGCGAGGCCCTGGACGCGCTCGGCACGATCACCCGGCGCCGCTTCCGGCTGGCCACGGTGACCGTCGACCACCAGCGCGCCGGCAAGGTCCAGAACGACCTGCGCGCCACCGGACGCGAGGTGCGGGACGTCCGCTACGGCGAGGCCGTCACCATCGAGATCGGCCTGCCCGACGCCGACGTGGACGCCTTCCGCGGCTGGCTCGCCGATGCGACGGCGGGCACGGCCGGCTTCGAACTCGGCGGCGAAGCGTACGGAGACGCCCGATGAGTGGGGTGAATCGGGCATAACGGGCTTGTGGTGTGCGGGTCATGACGGGCTGGTACGGAAGTAACCGCCCGTGCTGTCGGACCCGGCCGTTACGCTCGGGGATCATGAGGATCCTGCACACGTCCGACTGGCACCTCGGCCGGGCCTTCCACCGGGTGAACCTGCTCGGCGCCCAGGCCGAGTTCATCGGTCACCTCGTCACCACCGTGCGTGAGCACGAGGTGGACGCGGTGGTCGTGTCGGGCGACGTGTACGACCGCGCGGTACCCCCGCTCGCCGCGATCGAGCTGTTCGACACCGCCCTGCACCGCCTGGCGGACCTCGGCGTGCCCACGGTGATGATCTCCGGCAACCACGACTCGGCCCGCCGCCTCGGCGTCGGCGCCGGACTCATCGGCCGCGCGGGCATCCACCTGCGCACCGAACCGTCCGCCGCCGGCACCCCCGTGGTGCTCCCGGACGCCCACGGCGACGTCGCCTTCTACGGCCTGCCGTACCTGGAACCGGCCCTGGTGAAGGACGAGTTCGGCGTCGACAAGGCCGGCCACGAGACCGTGCTGGGCGCCGCCATGGACCGCGTACGCGCCGACCTCGCCACCCGCGCGCCGGGCACGCGTTCCGTCGTCCTCGCCCACGCCTTCGTCACGGGCGGCGAGGCCAGCGACAGCGAGCGGGACATCACCGTCGGCGGAGTGGCCGCCGTGCCGGCCGGTGTCTTCGACGGCGTCGACTACGTGGCGCTCGGACACCTGCACGGCTGCCAGGCCATCACCGAGCGCGTGCGCTACTCCGGCTCGCCGCTCGCCTACTCCTTCTCCGAGGCCGGCCACCGCAAGAGCATGTGGCTGATCGACCTGGACGCGGACGGCTCCCTCACCGCCGAACGCGTCGACTGCCCGGTGCCCCGCCCGCTCGCCCGCATCAGCGGCACCCTGGACGCCCTCCTCGCCGACCCGGAGCTGACCCGCCACGAGGACGCCTGGATCGAGGCCACCCTCACCGACCCCGTCCGCCCGGCCGACCCCATGGCCCGGCTCACCGAGCGGTTCCCGCACACCCTCAGCCTGGTCTTCGCCCCCGAGCGCACCCCGGACGACCCCCAGGTGTCGTACGCCCGCCGCCTCGCCGGGCGCAGCGACCAGCAGATCGCCCAGGACTTCGTCGCCCACGTGCGCGGTGCCGGACCCGACGAGCACGAGGCGGCCGTGCTGCGCGAGGCGTTCGACGCCGTACGCGCCGACGACACCGTGCGGGAGGTGGCCCGGTGAGGCTGCACCGGCTCGACCTCACCGCCTTCGGGCCCTTCGGGAGCGCCCAGAGCGTCGACTTCGACGCCCTCTCCGCCGCCGGGCTGTTCCTGCTGCACGGCCCCACCGGCGCCGGCAAGACGTCCGTCCTGGACGCCGTCTGCTACGCCCTCTACGGCTCCGTCCCCGGCGCCCGGCAGAACGGCCAGGGCATGACCCTGCGCAGCGACCACGCCCGGCCGGGCACCCGCACCGAGGTCCGTCTCGAACTGACCGTCGCCGGACGCCGGCTGGAGATCACCCGGCAGCCCCCGTGGGAGCGCCCCAAGCTGCGGGGCACGGGCACGACCGTCGACAAGGCCCAGACCTGGCTGCGCGAGTACGACGGCACGGCCGGCGCCTGGAAGGACCGCAGCCGCTCCCACCAGGAGATCGGCGAGGAGATCACCCAGCTGCTCGGCATGAGCCGGGAGCAGTTCTGCCAGGTCGTCCTGCTGCCCCAGGGCGACTTCGCCCGCTTCCTGCGCGCCGACGCCGAGGCCCGCGGCAGACTCCTCGGCCGCCTCTTCGACACCCAGCGCTTCGCCGACGTCGAGAAGCGCCTCGCCGAACGCCGCCGCGCCACCGAGGCACGCGTGCGCGAGGGCGACACGGCACTGCTCGCCGACGCCCACCGCATGCAGCAGGAGGCCGGCGACGCCATGGAGCTGCCCGGCCTGGCCCCCGGCGACCCGGGACTGGCCGAGGCCGTCCTCGGCGCCGCCGCCGTGGCCCGCAGCACCGCCCGGGAACGCCTCACCGTGGCCCACTGCCGGCTCTCCGCCGCCGAGTCCGCCCACGCCGAAGCCCGCCGCGCCCTGGACGGGATACGCGAACTCGCCCGCCTCCAGGCCCGGTTCGCCGAGGCCCGGCAGCGCGCCGAGCGCCTCCAGGAGCGGTCCGGCGCCCACCGGGAGAACCAGCAGCGCATGGAGCGCGGCCGCAAGGCGGAGGCGGTCGCCCCCGCTCTGGAGCTGCGGGACGCCGCCGAGGCGGAACACCGCCGGGCCACCGCGGCCGAGGCACGCGCGCGCGGACTGCTGCCCGACTCCTTCGCCGACGCCGGCGCGAGCGGACTCGCCGCCGCCGCCCGCCGGGCCGCCGAGGAACTGGGCGGCCTGGACGCGGCCCGGCGCGCCGAACGCAGGCTCGCCGAACTCGCCGAGGAGCGGGCCGGACTCGACCGGCAGGAGCGCGCCGACGAGGACGTCCTGCGCGAGGCCGAGACCTGGCTGGCCGACTGGGACGGCGTCCGCGCGGCCCTCCAGACCCGCGTCGACTCCGCCCAGGAGGCCGCGACCCGCGCCGAACAGCTCGCCGTCCAGCGCGACCCCATGCGGCGCCGGCTCGACGCGGCCCGCACCCGCGACCGGCTCGCCGCCGACCTCGAACAGGCCCAGCAGCGCGCGGAGACCGCGCGGCAGCGCGCCCTCGACGCCCGCGCCCACTGGCTCGACCTCAAGGAACAGCGGCTGAACGGCATCGCCGCCGAACTGGCCGCCCATCTCACCGACGGCGAGCCCTGCGCGGTCTGCGGAGCCACCGAACACCCCGCCCCCGCCCGCAAGGTCGCCGGACACGTCGACCGCGAGGCCGAGGACCAGGCCCTCGCCGCATGCCGGCGGGCCGAGGAGCAGCACACCGGGGACGAGCGGCGTCTCGGCGAGGTCCGCGAGGCCCTGGCCGCCGCCACCGCCGAGGCCGGGGACACGCCCGCCGACCGACTCGCCGCCGAGGCGGACCGGCTGGAGCAGGAGTACGCCCGCGCCCGCCGCGCGGCCTCCGCCCTGCACCCCGCCCAGGAGGAGCTGCGCCGCGCCGAGCGGGAGCGCGAGCAGCGGCTCGCCGACCGCCAGCAGGCCGCCGTACGGGCCGCCTCCCGGCTCACCCGCCGCGACACCCTGGAGCGGGAACAGGCCCAGCTCCGGGCGGAGCTGGAGCAGGCCCGGGGCAGCGCCGGCAGCGTGGCCGCGCGCGCCGCCCAGCTGGAGCGGCGGGCGGCCCTGCTCACCGAGGCCGCCGACGCCGTGCGCGCCGCCGAGGACGCCGCCCAGCGGCTGAAGGACGCCGACGCGCGCCTCGCCGACGTCGCCTACCGGGCCGGCTTCGACACGCCGCAGGCCGCCGCGGCGGCCCTCCTGGACCCGGCCGCCCACCGTGAACTCCAGCACCGCCTGGACGCCTGGCAGCAGGAGGAGGCGGCCGTCCGCGAGGTCCTCGCCGAGCCCGGCACCGCGGCGGCCGCCCAGCAGCCGCCCGCCGACCCGGCCACGGCCGAGCGGACCGCGGCCGCCGCGGAACGGCGGCTGCGCGAGGCGGCCTCCGCGCGCGACGCCGCCGCCCGCTGCTGCGCGCAGCTGGACCGCCTGTCCGCCCGCGCCGGCCAGGCCGTGCGCCGGCTCGGCCCGCTGCGCGAGGAGTACGACCGGGTGGCCCGGCTCGCCGCCCTCACCGCGGGCACCTCCGCCGACAACGAACGCCGGATGCGCCTGGAGTCGTACGTCCTGGCGGCCCGTCTCGAACAGGTCGCCGCCGCCGCGACCGTCCGCCTCCAGCGCATGTCGTCGGGCCGCTACACCCTCGTCCACTCCGACGACCGCACCGGGCGCGGGCGCTCCGGGCTGGGGCTGCACGTGGTCGACGCCTGGACCGGACGGGAACGGGACACCGCCACCCTGTCCGGCGGCGAGACCTTCTTCGCCTCGCTCGCACTCGCGCTCGGCCTCGCCGACGTCGTCACCGACGAGGCCGGCGGCGTCCGCCTGGACACCCTCTTCATCGACGAGGGCTTCGGCAGCCTCGACGACCAGACCCTGGACGAGGTCCTGGACGTCCTGGACTCCCTGCGCGAACGCGACCGCAGCGTCGGCATCGTCAGCCACGTCGCCGACCTGCGGCGCCGCGTCCACGCCCAGCTGGAGGTCGTCAAGGACCGCTCGGGCTCGACGCTGCGGCAGCGGGGCGTCGGATGATGCGTCGGGGCTTCCGGTCGCCGGGTCCCTGCCGTCCTTCACATACGCGGAATGAGGTCCGCGGCGACGAGGCTGTGGTACGCGGCGTCCAGGTGTGACGTCTCGGTCCGGGCGGGGTTGCTGCCCTTGGAGACGGGGACGAGGACGTCGGACAGCACGTCGTCATCGCGTGGTCGTTCCAGGGTCAGGACGTCCCCTATGCCGGGGGCGGCCGCATCGCGACCCGTCAGCGGCTCCAGGCCCCATCTCTGTTCGATCGTCTTGAGCAGCGACGTGTGGTCCAGCGGCACGCTGTCGCCGGGGACGCGGAAGACGGTCCCGGGCTTGACGAGGGGCGACACCAGCACCGTGGGCACGCGTACCCCGAACCGGGTGAAGTCGAAGTCGAACTCCACTCCCTTGATGCCGTCGGGTGGCGTCGCGCCGGCAGGCGGAGGTACGTGGTCGTAACAGCCGCCGTGCTCGTCGTAGGTGACGACCAGCAAGGTGCCGGCCCAGTCCGGTCCGCGGCGCAGAGCCCGATAGGTGTCGTAGACGAGACGCTCGCCCAAAGCCACGTCGTCGTTGGGGTGCTGGCTGTTTCCCGTGGTTCCCCAGGAGGGCTCCAGGAAGGTGAAGGCGGGCAGCCGGCCGTCGGCTGCCGCCTTCGTGAAGTCCATGAACTGGCCGAAGTGGCGCATATCGGCTTGCTGGGTGTCGGGGAAATCAGCCATGGTCTTCGGCCACTTGTTGTACCCGTAGACCATCCAGTCGACGGTGTCACCGAGTCGGCCGAAAATGCTCGGCGTGTCGAACATGGGTCGCTTCGTCTGTTCCGCGAGATTCAGGCTGGTCTTGTCCAGCAGGCAGCCCAGGCTCGTCCCGGCAAGGGCGAAGGCCCGGTTGGGCAGGGTCTGGGTGGGAACCGAGCAGTACCAGTGGTCGCACACCGCGTAGCCCCGGGCCAGTCCGGACAGTACCGGCACCCCCTCCGGGGTGAAGCAGCCCATGATGTCGCTCGCGGTGACGCCCGGGGAGTTGCCGCTCCGCGTCGGGTAGATCTCCGCGTAGTCGATGACGAAGCCGTCGTTGGTCGCGTCGGGGACGGGTGCGGGCGGATGTTCCGTGCCGAACAACTGGACGTTCACCCGGTCGAACTCCTCCCCGGGGATGGAGCCCGGCATGAAGTACGCCCCGGGTTTGGCCGGGTCGATCCGGAAGACGGTGACCTTGCCGCCGTTCCCGTCGGGGTTGGCCTCCGCGCCGGTCAGTCCCTCGAAGGCGTCACCGGAGGGCGAGCGGTTGTCCTGGTCGGTGTAGAGGAACCCGAGCATGTTGTCCAAGGAGCGGTTCTCCAGCATGAGGACCACGAGATGGTCCAGCTGGTTCAACGGTGTGGTGTCCGACGTCATTCGGGTCTCCCGCGGTTCGCGCGGACTGGGGGGCGAGGCCCCGCCGGCCACGGCAGCGGCCCCACTTCCACCGTAGGACGCAGGGAAGTACCTCGCTCGGCGGTGCCGCGCAACCGCACGACGCGACCGGTGAACGGGAGGGCGTCAGGGAGCGGCCCGACCCCCCAGCGGGCGCCGGGTCAGCGGGGAGGAGTAGACGACGCTGGTGGTCACGGAGCCCAGCGCGCCGATCCGTCCCGAGATCTCCTCCAGATGGGACATCGACCGCGCGGCGACCTTGATGACGAAGCAGTCGTCGCCCGTGACGTGGTGGGCCTCCAGGATCTCCGGCGTCACCGCGACCAGGTCGTGGAACGGCTTGTAGTTGCCGTTCGGATAGCGCAGGCGTACGAACGCCAGGATCGGCAGGCCCAGCCGCTCGGGGTCGACCACCGCCGCGTACCCCTGGATCACGCCGGCCTCCTCCAGCCGCCGTACCCGCTCGGTGACGGCGCTCGGTGACATGGAAACCGCCCGCGCCAGCTCGGCGTAGCTGGCCCGTCCGTCGCGCTGGAGGACGTCGAGGATGCGCCAGTCGGTGGCGTCCGGGGAATGCGCGGTCATCCCGGATGGATAGCAGGGGAATCCCCGGCCCGGCAAGGGCGGCTCCGGGGATCGTCCCTTCAGCGAGGCGGCCGCCGGACCGTAGATTTCCCGCATGATCGACACCGCTTCCGGAAACCCCGTCCTGCGCGTCGCCCCGGCCGCCCCCGCACACGCCGCCGCCTACTTCCGGGCGAACCTCGCCTTCCACGCCGACGTCTCCGACGTCGCCGCCGCGCTGGCGGCCGGCGGCGACCCCGGCTTCGTCGTCGTCGACTCGCGCTCCACCGAGTCCTGGGACCAGGGCCACATCCCCGGCGCCGTCCACCTGCCGACCGCGCTCGTCCCGCGGCAGGCCGCACAGCTCCTCGACCCGGACGTGCCGGTGGTGACGTACTGCTGGGGCCCCGGCTGCAACGGCGCCACCCGCGCCGCACTCGCCCTCGCCGAACTCGGCTACCGGGTCAAGGAGCTGCTCGGCGGCTTCGAGTACTGGGCCCGCGAGGGCTTGCCCTACGAGACCCGGCAGGGCCCGGCGCGCCGGGACGCCGATCCGCTGACGGCACCCGTCGCGGGCGCGTGCGGCTGCTGAGACGCGGCGCGCCCCCGCGCGGGGCGGCCCCGGCGCCCCGTCCGGGTACAGTCGGGGCGGTGCCCGAACTGAAGCGGCTGCACGCCAGCCACGCCCCCGCGGTCCTGGACTTCGAGCTGTCGAACCGCGCCTACTTCGCCGCCTCCGTCTCCGACCGCGGCGACGACTACTTCGAGCAGTTCACCGACCGCTACAACGCCCTGCTGGCCGAGCAGGAGGCGGGCGGCTGCGCCTTCTACGTGCTCCTCGCCGAGGACGGGTCGGTCCTCGGCCGGTTCAACCTGGTCAACATCGAGAACCGCACCGCGGAACTCGGCTACCGGGTCGCCGAGCACGCCGCCGGCCGCGGCGTGGCCACCGAGACCGTCCGGGAGCTGTGCCGCCTGGCCGCCCGCCGGCACGGACTGCGCGTGCTGCGGGCGGCCACCTCCCACCAGAACGTCGCGTCCCACAGGGTGCTGACCAAATCCGGCTTCGTCCCGATCGGACCGGCCGACCCCGCCGACCTCGGCGGCAAGCCGGGCACCTGGTACCAGTGCGACCTGGTCACGCTCCGGGCCCAGGGTCTCTCGTCGGGATCAGGCGCGAGCCCGGCGTGATCCCCCCGAGAGGCCCTGGAAAGCAGCGGCGCGACCCGCCGACCGGCGGGGGCGTTCCGGCCACCTGCCGGAGGTTGGAGCAGCGCCTTCCCTGGAACGTTGTGACCAAGGGAAACGGCTCTGCCCCGGCTGGTCCGCCGGCCGCGCGGCCCTCCCGATCGGAGAAGGAGGTCGGACAGTGACGGTGCGACTGACGATGCTCTGCGCGACCACCGCGGAAGACGGCCTCGGCCGGCTCTTCGGGGACGGTGCCGTGAGCGAACGCCGCCGGCGTGAACTGGCAGCCATGACAGCGACCCTTCCACCGTACGCAGTGGCCCTGCGCGGGCCCTCCGCCCGCTGCGCGCAGACCGCCGAGGCCCTCGCCGTCGCGGCCGTGCCCGAGCCCGGCCTGCGCGACCTCGACCACGGCACCTGGAACGGCCGTACCCCCGAGGACATCGCGGCCGTCGACCCGCACGGGCTGTCCGTCTGGCTGACGGATCCCGACGCCGCACCGCACGGCGGCGAGACCGTCCGCGAGCTGTGCCGCCGGACGGCCGCCTGGCTGGAGGCCCTGCCCGCCGGCACCGGACGCGTCCTCGTCATCACCGAGGTGTCCGTCATCAGGGCCGCGCTCGTGCACGCCCTGTCCGTACCCGTCCGCTCCTTCCCTCACCTCCGCATCCCGCCCGGGTCCGCGGTCACGCTGACGCTGAGCGAGGGCCGCTGGAGCACCCGGTTCGACCGGATCGCCGTCCCCCGGCGCCGCAAGGCGCCCGACGGCGTCCCCACCGTCGCGGTGCCGACCACGCCCACCACGCGACACCGCATGTGCCTCACCGGCCGGCCCTGAGCCGGCAGGGGGACGCGCCACCACCTGATCACGGCACCGGAGCCGTCGACGTCTGTCCGTACGGCGCCCAGGGGCGAAGCCGCCCCGGGCGTGGTACGAATCGGACAGTGGTTCCATACAGGCTGGAGCGCACGTGATCCGGGTACTGGTGGTCGACGACGAAGCCCTGATACGCACGGGCTTCCAGCGCATCCTGGCCGCCGCCGACGGCATCGAGGTCGTCGGCGCGGTGTCCGGCGGCCAGGCGCTGCGGACGGTGCGCGAGCAGCGCCCCGACGTGGTCCTGCTGGACATCCGCATGCCGGACGTGGACGGGCTCACCGTCCTGGGCGAGATCCGCCGGCTGCGGGAACCCCCCGTGGTGGCCATACTGACCACGTTCGACATGGACGAGTACGTGGAGACGGCACTGCGCTCGGGCGCCGCCGGATTCCTGCTCAAGGACACCGATCCCGAGGCGCTGCCGCTGGCCGTGCAGACCCTGGCCCGCGGCGGCACGGTGCTGTCGCCCAAGGTCACGCGCACGGTGGTGGACGGCTATCTGAGCGCCGGAGGGCCGGAGCGCCCGCCCAAGGCCCTCGAACGGCTCACCGGCCGGGAGCGCGAGGTGCTGCTCCTCGTCGCCGAGGGCCTGTCGAACGCCGAGATCGCGGCCCGCATGCACCTGGGCACCGGCACGGTCAAGGACCACGTCAGCGCCATCCTCACCAAGCTGGAGGTCAGCGGCAGGGTCCAGGCCGCCCTCTTCGCCCAGCGGGCCGGACTCCTCACGGAGGACACCGGATGATCCGCCGTCCGTCCCCGCTGCGGCGCCCGTCCCCGCTGCTGCTGGACGGCGTGGCGATCGCCATGGCCCTCCTCGACGTGTGGGCCCACTGGGACATCGCCGAGCCGTTGCGGATGGCGTGCGCCCTGGCCGCCGCCGTCGTCCTGCTGCTGCGCCGGCGCCAGCCGCTGCTCACCTTCCTGCTGACCCTCCCGGCCGTCCTGCTGTCCGACTCGGTCGTCGCCTGCCTTGCCGCGCTGTACACCCTCGCCTCCCTCAGCCGCCCCCGGACGCTGTTCCTCCTGTGCGTCCTGGCCTTCGCGTTCTGCGACACGACGGCCCTGCCGTCACCGAACTTCAATCTCACCGAGCTCGGCAAGCTCATCCCGTTCGGCTACAGCGCCGCCACCGCGGCCGCCGCCGTGTTCCTCGGGCAGCTCGTGCGGACCCGGCGCGACCTGTCGCTCAGACTGGCCGAGATCTCCGAGGCGCGCGACCACCAGCAGCTGCTGACGGCCCAGGCCGTCCTGGCCAAGGAGCGCGCCCAGCTGGCGCGGGAGATGCACGACGTCGTGTCGCACCAGGTCAGCCTGATCGCCGTGCGCGCCGGAGCGCTCCAGGTCGGCGCGGAGGACGCGGACACCAAGGAGGCCGCGGCGACGATCCGGCGACTGAGCGTGCAGACGCTGGACGAGCTGCGCCACATGGTCGGCGTCCTGCGCGCCTCCGGCGGCCACCCCACGGAGCTGACCCCGCAGCCGGCGCTCACCGACATCCGGCGGCTGGCCGACAGCTGCGGCATCGAGACCGAGCTGAGGACGGACCTGCCCGAAGGACTCCCGGCCACCGTCCAGCGCGCGGTCTACCGCACGGTCCAGGAGGCGCTGACCAACACCCGCAAACACGCTCCCGGCGCCAAGGCGCGCATCGACCTGCTGCACGCCGACGGCTCGATCCGGGTCCGGGTCACCAACACCGCGCCGACCCAGCCGCCGCTGCCGCTGCCCGGTGCCCACCACGGCCTGATCGGGCTGCGCCAGCGCGCCGAACTCCTCGGCGGCACCATGACCGCGGGCCCGACGCGCGACGGTGGTTACGAGGTCTGCGTGGTGCTGCCGGCGGAAGTCACGGGGTGAGCGGGGGGACGTGCTCGGCGCGGCACGGCGTCGGGCCCTGCTGCGCGCCGAGGGGTCGATCCGGGTCCGGGTCACCAAGTCCGCGCCCCCCCTGTCGCCGCTGCCGCTGCCCGGTGCCCACCTGAGCCGGCGACGTGTTCAGCGCAGCGCGTCGAAGGCGACCTCCAGGTGCCGGGGGCCGCGCAGTACGGCGTTGCGCCGGTACGGCGGCGGGTCCTCGACCAGTCGGGGTCCCTCCAGCCGCCGGGCCAGCTCGGACAGCGCGATCTGGGCTTCCAGCCGTGCCAGCGGGGCGCCGAAGCAGCTGTGGATGCCACTGCCGAAGCCGAGGTGCTGGATGTCACCGCGGTCGGGGTCGAACCGCTCCGGGTCCTTGAACCGCTCCGGGTCCCGGTTGCCCGCGGCGAGCACCAGCCAGATGCGCGAGCCCTTGGGGATCGTGACCCCGCGCACCTCGATGTCGGCGATGCAGGTGCGCTGCGGCACCAGCTGTACGGGCGGCTCGTACCGCAGCAGCTCCTCCACGATGCTGACCGACAGTCCCGGGTCCTCCCGCAGCCGCTGCAGGATCTCCGGGTGGCGCAGCAGGGTGAGCATGCCGTTGGTGATCAGGTTGACCGTCGTCTCGTGACCGGCGATCAGCAGCAGCACCGAGGTGCTGAGCACCTCCATCATCGACAGGGAGCCGTCCGGGCCCCGGCCGGCCACCAGGTCGGACAGCAGGTCGTCCCGCGGCTCCTTGGTGCGCTCCTCGACCAGTCCGGCCAGGTACATGCCGAGCTGCATCCGGGCCTCCCGCGCCGTCCTCTGGGCGTCGGCGTCCTGCTCCGGGCCGGCCGCCGGATCGAGGCCCGCGACCAGCGGGTCGACCCAGGCGCGGAACCGCGGCTCGTCCTCCCGGGGCACCCCGAGCAGCCGGCAGATCACCGTCACGGGGAACGGGTAGGCGAACTGGTCGACCAGGTCCACCTGGCGCGCGTCGCCGAAACCGTCGATCAGCCCGGTGACGGTCTCCCGCATCCCGCCCCGCATGTCCTCGATCCGCCGCGGCCGGTGCGGCGGTCCGAAGGCGCTGTTCGCGATGCGCCGCAACCGGTCGTGCTCGGGCGGGTCCAGACGCAGGAACGACGGCGGCAGTCCTCCCGTCTCCTCGGTCTGGCCCAGCTCGTCACGCCCGGCGGCGGCCAGGTTGGCCGCGTCGGAGCTGATCCGGGGATCGTGGAGGAGGGCTTTGATGTCGTAGTACGAACTGATGAGGTACGGCCCTCCCTCCTCCTCGTGGAGCACCGGCGTCCTGCGGAGCTCCTCGTAGAGGGGGTACGGGTCGGCGCGGTTGGCGTAGTCGGTGATCCGGTGTGCGAGCGATGCGTGCGGCATGGCGGGTCCTCGGGGCGTCGGGGCCGTGGCGGGGTCAGTGGCGGGCGGGGTGGAAGACCAGCTGCTGGTCGGCAGGCGAGTAGCCGCTGAGGGTGACCATGGCGCCGTGCGTCGGCAGGGACGGGTCCGGGAACCCGGCCGGCACCGGCTGCCGGCCCTCGGGACGCCGGTCCACCGTCGGGTACTCCACCGGGAACGGCGCCCCCCGCTCGATCTGCCTCTGGTAGAACTCGAGCCACCGCGTGTTGTCGAAGGTCACGGCGGCCACGATCCGGCCCTGGTGGCCGTAGACGCCGGCGAACCGGCGCTCGGCCAGCGAGCCCTGCGTGATCATGAGCTCGTCGCCCATGGGCGGCACCCCGACCGACTTGATGTTCACGCCGAACATCGACGACCAGAAGGCGGGCATCCACAGGTGCGGCCGCCGGTCGGCACCGTGGCAGATCATGTTGTGCGCGGCGGTCTCCGCCTGGGCGACGGCATTGCCCCAGTGCTCCAGCGACAGGAACTGGTAGCCGAAGAGCGCGTGCGGGGACCGCGCCACGTCGCCCGCCACGAAGACGTCGTCCGTGACGATCCCCCGGAAGTCGAAGGCACGGCAGCCCGCGTCACAGGCGATGCCCCGGGGCCCGGCACCGAGCCCGGACCCGGTCAGCCACTCGGTGTTGCGCAGCGAACCCAGCGACACCACGACCACGTCCGCCTCGACCACGCTCTCGTCGGACAGATGGACGGCCCGCACCCTGCCGACCGCGTCGCCCTCCAGCGCGGTCACCGTGACATGGGTGCGCAGGTCCACGCCGTTCTCGGTCTGCAGGTCCGCCGCGACCGCGCCGACGACCCCGCCGAGCGCGCCCACCAGCGGCGCGCCCGCGCGCTCCGCCACGGTCACCTGGAGATCCATCTCCCGGCACGCCGAGGCGACCTCCGAACCGGCGAACCCGGCGCCGAGCACGAACACCCGGCGCGGCCCCGCCCTCAGCCGCCGGTACAGGTCGGCCGCGTCCTCCCGGGTGCGCAGCACGCAGACCCCGTCGAGCCGGGCCTCCTCCTCCTTCGGCCACGGCCGGGCGCGGACGCCGGTCGCGATCAGCAGCCGGTCGTACCCCACCTCGTCACCGTCGGCGAGCCGGACCCGCTTGGCCGTCAGGTCCAGGCCGGTCGCCGCCACGCCGAGGCGCCACGTGGCGTCGACCTCCCGGCGGTGCGGCAGCTCGGTGTGGTGCGGGGACGCCCTGCCCAGCAGCACGGACTTCGACAGCGGCGGCCGGTCGTACGGCTCGTGGGGCTCGTCACCGATCAGGGTCAGCTCACCGGCGAAACCCTCCGCGCGCAGCGTCTCGGCGGCCCGCAGACCGGCCAGCGAGGCACCCACGATCACGATCCGGCCCTCGCGCCTGAGCCACTCCACGTAGTCAGCGGCCATCGGACGCCCCCCGCGCCTCACCCGTGCGCTCCAGTCCGTCGGCCGTGATCGCCTGCACCGGGCACGCGGCCACGGCACGCGCCACCCGCTCGCGCTGCTCCTCGTCCGCGCGCGGGTCGTAGATCAGCGCCTCCTCGCCGTGCATGGCGAAGACGTCGGGCGCGAGGAACGCGCACTGGGCGTACCCCTGACACTTGTTGAGATCGACGACGATCCTCATCGACGCTCCGCCCTTCCCATGGCCAGGCCCGGACGCACCGCGCGGCGAGCGCGGGCGGCTCCGGACGGCGGTCGTCCCCCGCCCGCCAGCATGCGAGCCCGGGCGGGGTGGCCGCGCGCCGGGCACGCCGATCGAGTGAGCGGCCGGCGGTCCCGGCGTCATCCGGCGACGGCGGGCCGGGGACCCTCACGGCGGCCGGCCATGAGGATGTGCACGCCGAGCAGCAGCGACCAGGCCGGGAAGGCGAGTTCCGCCCACGGCACGTTGGACGACACGAACAGCAGCGTGATCACGGTGAGGAGGCCGAGGAGGGTGAGCCAGCGCGGCAGCACACCCAGCCGGTGGCCGATGACCGACATGGAGGACACGAAGACGGCCGCCATCCGCATCGCGTACTCCGTCATCAGCGTGTACGCGAGGTGGCGGCCGAAGTCCCAGGTGGCCGGCAGCGGTGACAGGCCGGCCGGCCGGGCCAGCACGAGCACGGCACTCGCCGCCGCTGCCGCGCCGAACAGCGTGGCGGTGAAGACCAGTCCGCTGCCGAGGAAGACCGTCGCGAGGAACTTGTCCTCGCCCGCGCCGACGTGCGCGCGGATCACGCCGATGAACCACAGGAAGAAGATGCCGGCGAACGGCACCAGCGCGAGGGCCGCCCGCAACGCCCGGCGCTGCGCGGAGTCCGCGAAGCCGGGCGCGGTCACCGCGTCGGCCCCTTCCGGGATCCCCAGCCTGACCAGGACGATCGCCGCCGCCAGGAGCAGCGCGAAACCGACCCCGGCCAGCCCCGCGGAGCGCGGTGTCCGCAGCACCCGCTGCCCCGGCCCGATCTCCTGCATGCCCGGCCCGCCTTCCGCGTCGGCCCCCGGCACCAGCTAGCCGTCCGGGTGCCGCCGGCGCCACCCGGGACGCGGCCGTACGGCCGAGCGGAAAACCACTCGCGCCGTGCGCGCCGCCCTCCCTAGGGTCGGCGTCCGTGACCACGCCCCCGCAGCCGGCCCCCGCCGGACTCCGCCGCGACCCCCTGCCCCTGCGCGGCCGTACCGCACTCGTCACCGGCGCGAGCCGGCGGGCCGGGATCGGGCACGCGGTGGCCCGGCGGCTGGCCGCCCACGGCGCCAGTGTGTACCTGCACCACCACGTGCCGCACGACGCCGCGATGCCCTGGGGCGCGGACGACCCCGACGCCGTCGCCGCCTCCGTGCGCGAGGCGCTCGGCGACCCCGGGGCGAGGGTCGTGCGGGGTCCCGGCGACCTGGCGGACCGGACGGAACCGGCCCGGCTGGTCGACACCGTGATCGAGGAGTTCGGCCGCCTCGACATCCTCGTCGCCAACCACGCCCTCAGCGGCTCCGACGGCACCCTGGACGACATCGACGCCGCGATGCTCGACGCCCACTGGGCCGTGGACACCCGCTCCGTGCTGCTGCTCGTCCAGGCGTACGCCCGTTCGCGCGCCGCCCTGCCGCCGGGCACGCCCGGGGGACGCGTGGTGCTGATGACGTCCGGACAGGACCTCGGCGGCGGCATGCCGGGCGAGATCGCCTACGCCCTCCAGAAGGGCGCCCTCGCCTCCGTCACCCGCTCCCTGTCCACGACGCTCGCGGCACGGGGGATCACGGTGAACGCCGTGAACCCCGGCCCGGTCGACACCGGGTACGCCACCGGCGAGGTCCACGCGGCCGTGGCCGCGCGGTTCCCCGCCGGACGCTGGGGCGCACCCGACGACCCGGCCCGCCTCATCGCCTGGCTGGCCACGGACGAGGCGGACTGGATCACGGGGCAGGTCATCACCTCGGAAGGCGGCTTCCGGCACTGACGCGAGCGGTCACGGCCGGACGGCCCGGGCCGTCACAGCTGAGACAGTTCGTCCACCAGGTCGTCCAGGCCGAGGGAGCCCTGCGACAGTGCCGCCATGTGCCAGGCCTTCAGGTCGAACGCGTCGCCGTGCCGCTCGCGCGCCTTCTCCCGGCCCAGCAGCCACGCCCGCTCCCCGAGCTTGTAGCCGATCGCCTGGCCCGGGATCGTCAGGTACCGGGTCAGCTCGCTCTCCACGAAGTCCGCCGGACGGCTGCTGTGCGCGCCGAAGAACTCCTCGGCCAGCTCCGGCGTCCACCGCTCCCCGGGGTGGAACGGCGAGTCCGCCGGGATCCGGAGCTCCAGGTGCATGCCGATGTCCACGATCACCCGGGCCGCCCGCATCATCTGCGCGTCCAGGTAGCCGAGCCGCTCCTCCGGGCCCGTCAGGTACCCGAGCTCGTCCATGAGCCGCTCCGCGTACAGCGCCCAGCCCTCCACGTTGGCGCTGACCCCGCCGACCGTCGCCTGGTAGCGGGAGAGGTTCTCGGCCACGTGCGCCCACTGCGCGAGCTGGAGGTGGTGGCCGGGCACGCCCTCGTGGTACCAGGTCGAGACCAGGTCGTAGACCGGGAAGCGGGTCTGGCCCATCGTGGGCAGCCAGGTGCGGCCGGGGCGAGAGAAGTCCTCGGACGGGGCCGTGTAGTACGGCGCCGCCGCACCGCCGGGCGGGGCGATGCGCGACTCCACCTTCCGCACCCGCTCGGCCAGTTCGAAGTGGGTGCCGTCCAGCTCCTCGATCGCCCTGTCCATCAGGCCCTGGAGCCACTCCCGGACCTCGTCCACGCCCTCGATGTGCCGGCCGTGCTCGTCCAGGTGCGCGAGCGCCACCCAGGGCGTCCGCGCACCGGGCAGGATCTTCTCCGCCTCCGCCTTCATCTCGCCGAGGATGCGGTGGAACTCCGCCCAGCCGTAGGCGTACGCCTCGTCCAGGTCCAGGTCCGTGCCGTTGAAGTAGCGGGCCATGCGCGCGTACCGCTCCCGGCCGACCACGTTCGGGGCGCCCTCGATCGCCGGCGCGTACACGTCCCGCAGCCAGTCCCGCAGCTCCGCCAGGGCGCCGGTCGCCGCACGCGCGGCCTCGTCCAGCTCCGCGCGCAGCGCCTGCGGACCCGCGGCGGCGAAGTCCTCGTACCAGCCGCGGCCCGTGCCGTCCGTGTCCGTCCACTCGGTGAGCTGGCCGATGTGGGTGGCGGTCGGCCGGGGAGCGGCGAACAGCTTGCGCTCCAGGCCCAGTTCGAGCGATGCGCGGTAGCCCGCGAGCGCGCCGGGCACCGCGCGCAGGCGCTCCGCTATCGCCGCCCAGTCCTCCTCCGTGTCCGCCGGGGTGACCGTGAAGATGTCCCGCACCGAGTGGCCCGGCGTGCTCATGTTGCCGATCGCCCGCAGGTGTTCGTCCGCCTCGTGCACGGCGATCTCGGCGGTCAGCCGCTCCCGCAGCAGCCGCGCGCAGCGCCGCTCGGCGTCTCTGTCCGCGCCGGGCCGCCGCTCGGCCTCGTCCAGCTTCGCCAGGGTGGTCCGTGCCAGCTCGGCCAGGGCCTCCCGGCCGGCCGGCGAGTAGTCGGGCAGCCTGCTCGAACTCTCCTTCACACCGAGGTACGTACCGGTGACCGGGTCGAGGGAGACGAGGTCGTCCACATAGGCGTCGGCGACCTGACGGGGCAGCGGGCTCTGGGTATCAGACATGCGGTCCATCCTCGTACGAGGACGATCGCCGCGTCATCCGGGTTCGCCCGGATTCAGCTCTGGGCGTGGCCGGGCGGCAGCAGCGGCCCGCACTCCCACTGCTGGAAGATCAGCCGCGTCTCCACCCGGGCCACCTCGCGCCGCGCCGTGAACTCGTCGAGCACCAGCCGCTGGAGATCGGCCATGTCGGCGACGGCCACGTGCACCAGGTAGTCGTCGGGCCCCGTCAGGTGGAACACCGACCGCGCTTCCGGCAGCGCCCGGATCCGCTCCACGAACGGTCCCACCAGCTCCCGCCGGTGCGGCCGCACCTGCACCGACAGCAGTGCCTGGAGGCCGCGCCCGAGCTTCGCCGGGTCGAGCCGCAGCCGGTGCCCGAGGATCACACCCGAGCGGCGCAGCCGGGTCACCCGGTCCAGGCAGGTCGACGGCGCCACGCCCACCTGCGCGGCGAGGTCCCGGTAGGTGGTCCGGGCGTCGTTCTGCAACAGCCGCAGCAGATGCAGATCGACCGGATCCAGTACGACAGATTCGGCCATCGGCCGAACGTAGCACGGCGTCCGGCTCTCAGGAACCGTTCCCTGTTCACCCTTCCGGTCATGGACACATCGAGCACGAGTGCCTACGACGACGTACGCACCGCATCGAGAGCGCTGGCCACCGAGGCCGTGCACGCCGGCCGCGACGACCTCGCCCGCCAGGGCCTGCACGCCCCGCCGATCGACCTGTCCACCACCTACCCCTCCTACGACAGCCGTGCCGAGGCCGCCCGCATCGACGCCTTCGCCGCCGACGGCGCCGACCCGGTCGGACCGCCCGTCTACGGCCGCCTCGGCAACCCGACCGTCACCCGCTTCGAGACCGCCCTCGCGCGGCTGGAGGGCACCGGGTCCGCCGTCGCCTTCGCCAGCGGCATGGCCGCGCTCAGCGCGGTCCTGCTCGCGCGGTCCGCCACGGGCCTGCGCCACGTCGTCGCGGTACGGCCCCTGTACGGCTGCAGCGACCACCTGCTCACCGCCGGGCTGCTCGGCACGGAGGTCACCTGGACCGACCCGGCCGGCATCGAGGACGCGCTGCGCCCGGACACCGGTCTGGTGATGGTCGAGTCCCCGGCCAATCCGACCCTCGCCGAACTCGACCTGCGGGCCATCGCGCACGCGTGCGGTTCGGTGCCGCTGCTCGCCGACAACACCTTCGCCACGCCCGTGCTGCAACGCCCGGCCGAGCAGGGAGCCCGGCTGGTGCTGCACAGCGCCACCAAGTACCTGGGCGGCCACGGCGACGTGCTGGCCGGGGTGGTCGCCTGCGACGAGGAGTTCGCGGGCCGGCTACGGCAGATACGGTTCGCCACCGGGGGAGTCCTGCATCCGCTCGCGGGCTACCTGCTGCTGCGGGGGCTGTCCACGCTCCCGGTGCGGGTGCGGGCCGCCTCCGCGAACGCCGCCGAACTGGCCCGCCGGCTCGCCGCCGACCCGCGCGTGGCCCGGGTCCGCTATCCACGGCTCGGCGGCGCGATGATCGCCTTCGAGGTGCACGGCGACCCGCACGAGGTCATCTCCCGGGTCCGGCTCGTCACCCCCGCGGTCAGCCTGGGCAGCGTCGACACGCTCATCCAGCACCCCGCCTCCATCAGCCACCGCATCGTGGACGCCGACGACCGCCGCGGGGCCGGGGTCAGCGACCGGCTCCTGCGGTTGTCGGTGGGCCTGGAGGACGTCGACGACCTGTGGTCCGACCTGGACCAGGCCCTGGGCGCCCCCACCGCACACCGGGTGACGCCGCTGCGGGAGGCGGTGCGCTGAAGCCGGCTCCCTGACGGGGGCCGTCAGCCGAGGCGGGGCGGCTGGGGGCCGGGCGCGGTGCCGACGGGAGTGGGGTCCAGGCGGGCCGTGATGACCAGGGTGCCCTCCTCGACCTGGTAGTCCAGCGGCAGGCCCAGGCCGCGCATCGCGGCGACCATGCCGGTGTTGGACGCCTTCGTCACGGCGTACACGCTCTCGCAGCCGGCCTCCGCCGCCATCGCCACCAGCCGGCCGAGCAGCTCGCCGCCGACGCCGCGCTGCTGCCAGGCGTCCTCGACCAGCAGCGCGACCTCGGTCTCGTCGCCGTCCCACAGCAGATGCCCGAGGCCGACGATCCGGCCGGACGCGGTCTGCGCGGCCAGCGTCCGGCCGAAGCGGGGGCTGAGCAGGTGGTTCAGATAGCGGTCCGCGTCGCCGACGGGGCCGTGGTAGCGCAGGCCGAGGGTGTGCGGCGAGCACCGGTCGTGCATCGCCCGGGCCGCCGCCAGGTCCCCGGTGTCGACCCGGCGCACGGTGATGTGGTCGCCCTCGGGCAGGGTCAGCACATCGTGACCGCGCGGGATCCGAGGCCCGAGCCGGGTGTCCAGCTCCACGAGCGCCCGGGCGCGCGCGAACTCGGTCGGGGTGAACGGCAGATGCGGCCGCTCCACGGTGAGCACCCCGCCCTCGGGCGCCGGCAGCCGCATCACGGTGTCCTCCAGGACCCCTCCGGCCGGCACCGGCTCGGGGCCCCGGCCGCCCCCGGCCGGTGCGCCGGGCAGCGTCCGGATCGTGCAGCGGCCCAGCAACTGACGCAGCGCGAGCGGCAGTTCGGCGGAGTCCAGGGCGGTGCGGGCGGCCAGCCCGAGCACCCGGGTGGGCGCGTCGACCAGATCATGGGCGTCGGCCCGCTCGATCCACGTGGCCGTGCCGCCGGCCAGGGCGACCGCCCGGGTGATCCCGGCCGCCGCGAGCGCGCCCGGCGCCCGCAGCAGGAACTCGTCCACGGTGCCGTCGGCCAGCGGGTGCGTCTGCAGGCTGAGGATGTCCACCCGCCACTCGGCGAGCGCCGTGCACAGGGCGGCCAGGGAGCCCGGCTCGTCCTTCACCGTCGTCCGCATCCGCCACAGCACGCCCGCGACCTCGTCGGCGGCGGGCTGCTCGGAAGGCCCGGCCGGCCGCGTTCCAGCGGCCGGCCGGGCACCGGTATCGCTCACCGGCGGGGCGTGTCCGTGGCGGCGTGACCACCACACGTGGAAGCCCGCCGTCGAGGCCAGCACGATGGCCGAGATCATCAGCAGGGCCGGGCCGTCGGGCCCGTGCCCGATCAGGTTGGCCACCGCGTCCGCGACGGCCACGGCGGTGAACAGCGCGGCGAGTTCGACGACGTCCCGCCGCCAGTGGTGCACGGGCCGCCCGTGCCTCGCCCGGGTCACATCAGGCATGTCTGGAGTCATGCAGCCACTGTGAAGGAAGGGTGTTGCGCGATCACGAACTGATTGTGACCTATGGGTAAAGCATGCTTCCGTCCTCTTTGCCGGATTTCGGCCACTGGCGGCGGCCCCGCCGATGCCGCCGGTTACTGACCGACCCGGCCCGGCTGGAGCGTCTGGGTGAACAGGACGGTGCCGTCCTGCTCCCGCAGCCGCACCGTCAGCTCGCCGCTGTCCCCGTCGATGTCGACCTCGCCGAAGAACTGGTAGCCGCCCGCGGGCGAGACGTTCGACGCGGTCGGCGCCTTCACGAACACCCGCTCCGGACCGAACGTGCCGTCCAGCGCGCTGGCCGGGAACGCCCCGGCGTTCAGCGGTCCCGAGACGAACTCCCAGAACGGCTCGAAGTCGGTGAACGCGGCCCGGGACGGCTGGTAGTGCTGGGCGGAGGTGTGGTGCACGTCCGCCGTCAGCCACAGCGTCCCGGTGATCCGCCGGTGCTTGATGAACCGCAGCAGCTCGGCGATCTGCAGCTCACGCCCGAGCGGGGCGCCCGGGTCGCCCTGGGCCACCGCCTCGAAGTTCGGCCTGTTCTCCACCGGGTCGGGGACGACGAGGCCGAGCGGCATGTCGGCGGCGATCACCTTCCACACCGCGCGTGACCGGGCCAGCTCCCGCTTGAGCCACTCCAGCTGCTCCCGGCCGAGGATGCCCTGCGGGTCCACGGTCTGGTCGTCGGGGGAGTTGGCGTTGCGGTAGGTCCGCATGTCGAGCACGAACACGTCCAGCAGCGGGCCCTGGCGCAGCACGCGGTGGACACGGCCCTCCTTCGCGCCGGGACGCAGCGTGGACAGGGGGAAGTACTCGCTGAACGCCCGCCGGGCGCGCGCGGCCAGGACGTCGATGCTCTTCTCGGTGTAGCGGGTGTCGGAGGAGGCGATGACCTCGCCCGGGTACCAGTTGTTGCGCACCTCGTGGTCGTCCCACTGGATGATCGAGGGCACCTGGGCGTTGAAGCGGCGCAGGTTGGCGTCGAGCAGGTTGTAGCGGAAGTTGCCCCGGTACTCGGCGAGGGTCTCGGCGACCTTGGACTTCTCCTCGGTGGTGATGTTGCGCCAGGTGCTGCCGTCGGGCAGCGCCTGGGTGGCGGTGATGGGGCCGTCGGCGTAGATGTTGTCGCCGCTGCACAGGAAGAAGTCCGGGTCCAGCTTCGCCATCGCGTCGTAGATGCGGTAGCCGCCGAGGTCGGGGTTGATGCCCCAGCCCTGGCCGGCCAGGTCGCCCGACCACAGGAAGCGCACGCCGTCCCGGCGGCGCCGGGAGACTGTGCGGAAGGTGCCGGTCACGGGCTCGCCGGTGCGGCGCGGGTCGTCCGGGTCGGCGAGCAGCACCCGGTAGTGGATCTGCTCCCCGGAGGGCAGGCCGTGCAGCCGGGTGGTGCCGGTGAAGTCCGTGCCGGCGCCCAGCAGCGGGCCGTGCCACCGGCGCGGGCTGCGGAACGACTCGGTGGCCGAGGTCTCCACGATCATCCGGGCGGGGCGGTCCGAACGCACCCACACCAGACCGGAGTCGGCGGTCACGTCACCGGTCTGCACGCCCCAGCCCGCCGCGGGCCGTCCGGAGCGGGCGAAGGCCGGGGCGGCGCCGAGGCCCACGGGCAGGGTCAGGGCCGCGGACGCGGCGAGGGAGCCGCGCAGAACGCTGCGGCGACCGGGGAGCGGATGGTGGGACATGGCTGCGCCTCCAGGGACGGGATCCGGCCAGTGTGCAGAGCCACACCTACTGGTGCGCCGCGGCGCGCACACGAACCGGAAGTGAACTCCAGCCGGCCGGAGGGAGGTCAGCCGTGCTCAGCGGCTGCCGTCCAGGATGACCCGCGCGACCAGCGCCGGGTCGTCGTTCATCGGGCAGTGGCCGCAGCCGGGCAGCCGCACCAGCCGGGCGTGCGGGATGAGCTGCTTGGCGCGGACGCCCTGGCGGCGCACGAGGATCCGGTCCCGGGTGCCCCAGGCCACGGTGACCGGCAGGCCCGACAGGTCGTCGGTGAACCGGACGGCGGCACCGGCGCGCAGGGTCTCCTCGAAGCCGGTGGCGCCGACGAGCGCGAGTGTCTCGGCGACCACCGCCTCCGGCGAACGGCGCGCGGGGCGGGCGTAGATGGTGCTGGTCAGCGCGGTACGGCCGGCCGCCGTGCGGGACAGCTGCTCCACCAGCGGGAGCGGGAGCCGCTGGGCGATGCCCCGCATCGCGAGCAGCACCGTGAAGGCGTACCGCCGCTCGGCCTCCGACCAGAACCCGGCGGGGGAGAGGGCGGTGACGGACCGTACGAGCTTCTCCCGGCCGAGTTCCAGCGCGAGCAGGCCGCCCAGCGAGTTGCCGGCGACGTGCGGACGCTCCAGCTCCAGCGCCTCGAACAGGGCGCCGAGCACGGAGTTGGTGGTGGGCAGGTCGTAGGCCAGGCCGTCCGGGAGTCCCGGGGACGCGCCGAAGCCCGGCAGGTCGACGGCGACCACCTCCCGCTCGGTGGCCAGGATGTCCACGACCGGGTCCCAGGCCTGCCGGTGATGGCCGATCCCGTGCAGCAGGACCAGGGGTTCGCCGCGGCCCACGCGCGCGTAGGAGACGCTCACATCGCGCGTGCCGTGCGGAGTGGGGACCTTGAAGGAGACGGTGGCGGACATGGGGGTGCTCCTCGGCTGGGCTGCTGACAGACGCCGTAGACAGCTTGTCAGCAATTACTACCGACCGGTAGCCCCCAGGCTCGTACGCGTCGCACGGCCCTGTCGTACGGCCTTCGCCCTACGGCCTTCGCCCTACGGCCTTCGCCCTACGGCCTCGTCGTACGGCCCTGTCGTGCGGTCCTCAACGCGTCCGGCGGACCTCGACGTTGAAGTCGGCGCTGCCGAAACGGCCGAAGAGCGCGAGCCACAGCGGCAGGTACATCTCCACCGCGCGTGCCGAGCGGATGCCGCCCAGGTCCAGCACCCGCCCGGCCGGCCAGCCGAACTCCCCGAGCAGCGCCGTCACCTGCTGTTTGGCGTCGGAGTCCGCCCCGCACACGAACACGTGGTGGTCGCCCGGGACCCGCCGCGGGTCCACCATCACCTGGCAGTTGACCGTGTTCAGCGTCTTGACCACGCGCGCGTGCGGGAACGCCCGCTGGATCCGCTCGGCCACGCTGTCCGACTCCACCGGGTCCAGCCGTGGCTGACCGTCCTCGAACGCCAGCGGATTCGAGACGTCCACCAGCACCTTGCCCTCCAGGTGCTCCGCACCCGCCGCCCGCAGCGCGTCCAGCGCCACCCGGCCGCCCACCGCGTTGACGACCACCTCGCCCGCCGCGGCGGCGTCCGCGAACGTCCCCGCGTGCGCCCGGCCGGCCTCGGCCGTCGCCCACTGCGCCGCCACCGGGTTGTCCCGGGAGCGGGACCCGAGGGTCACCTCGTGCCCCAGCTCCAGCAGCCGGCCGGCCAGCGTGCGGCCCACCTCGCCCGTGCCCAGCACCCCGTACCGCATCGCCCACCTCACGGTCACCGGCCGCCGCCCGCCGGCGCCCGCGGTCATTGTGATCCGGACCGCTCCTGGAGCCGGGCATTCCGGGTGGACAGGGCACGACGTGTCGGCTGGGATGAACCCGTGACCGCCGACCTCGCGACCGATGTGTTCGAAGAGCACCGGCCCCTGCTCACGGGGGTCGCGTACCGCATGCTCGGCCGGGTCGCCGACGCCGAGGACGTGGTTCAGGAGGCGTGGCTGCGCTGGTACCAGGCCGACCGCGCGACGGTCCGCGAACCGCGCGCCTACCTGGTGCGCGTCACCACCCGGCTGGCCATCGACCGGCTGCGCCAGGTGCGGTCGCGCGGCGAGGCGTACGTCGGGCCGTGGCTGCCGGAGCCGTACCTCACCGAGTTCGCCGGCACGGCACCGGACACCGCGGACCGCGCGGTGCTCGCCGACACGGTCTCCCTGGCCGTCCTGGTCGTCCTGGAGTCGCTGTCCCCGCTGGAACGGGCCGTGTTCGTGCTCCGGGAGGCGTTCGGCTACCCGTACGCCGAGATCGCCGAGCTGCTCGACCGCGCCGAGCCGGCGGTACGGCAGCTCGCCGGGCGCGCCCGTCGGCACGTGGCGGAACGGCGCCCCCGGTACGAGGTCGACCCCGTCCGGCGCCGGGACCTGACCGAACGTTTCCTCGCCGCCGCCTCCGAGGGCGACCTGGCGGGGCTGATGTCCCTGCTCGCCCCGGACGTCCGGCTGGTCGGCGACAGCGGCGGCAAGGCCAAGGCGCCGGTGCGCGTCCTGCACACCGCCGACAAGGTCGGCCGCTTCCTCGTCGGCGCCGCGCGCTCGGCCCCCGCGGACATCTCCTACCGCCTCCTGGAGGCCAACGGCGGTCCGGCCCTCCTCCTCCTGACCGGCGACAAGCCCGACAGCCTCCTCCAGGTGGACGTCGCCGACGGCCGCATCACCGCCGTCTACGTCGTCCGCAACCCCGACAAGCTGCGGCACCTCACCGGCTGAGCCACCGCCCGCCGCGCGCCCGAGCCCCCGTCGTCCGTCCGGCGGGGGCTCCGTCGTGCGACGGAAGCTTTGCCGCGATGTCACACGCACCGCCGCACGCGAACGCCGCGTGAACGCTGCGCGTGCGGGCCACCCGACTGTTCACGCGGGGACCGAGGATTGGTCTTGACCAAGGGTGACGGCCGCCCTATCGTCGCAGAGAAGTGCAACAACCTTTAATAAACAAGGGCGCTAAAAACCGCCGGACCACGGCTCTTGCGGAGGACAGGGTGGGGACCACGCAGCTGGAATCGGTACCGGAACCGAAGTACTGGCATCTGAAGACCGTGCTCACCGAGGCACTGGACTCCGAGTTCTCGGTCGGCGAGATCCTGCCCAACGAGCGTGATCTCGCGGCCCGCTTCGGCGTGGCCCGCGCCACGCTCCGCCAGGCACTCGAACAGCTTGAGCTGGAGGGCCGGCTCCAGCGCCGCCGCGGGGTCGGCACGACCGTCGCGCCCCCGCGCGTGGGCGTGGCCGTCGGCACCGAGCAGCACACCTGGCCCGGCGCCGCCGGAGACGCCTGGCAGCCCGTCGACAGCGTCCAGGCGTCACCGCCCGCCGCCGTCGCCGCGGCCCTGGAGACCGGCGCGGACGAGCCCGTCCACACCGTGCGCCGCTCCCGCATGTCCCACGGCCAGCAGGTCGCCACCGAACTGCTCTACATTCCGGCGGCCTCCGTGCCCGGCCTGACCGCGATCGACGCCCCGTCCGGCGCGGCACGCGCGCGTGCGGTGCTGCGCGAGCTCCAGCACCTGCCGCTGGAGGGGGAGGACCGCGCCGTCGAGCTCGGCTCCGCGCGCGCGGACGACGCCAAGGAACTCGACCGGCTCCCCGGCTCACCCGTCCTCGTCGTCACCACCCGCTTCTTCGTCCAGGGCCGTACCGCGGCGCTCTCGGTCGCGACCTACCGCGCCGACACCTGCCGGCTGACCTTCGGTGAGTCGGCCGGGGTGGAAATACACCACGACCCGGAGAAGCGAGCGTCCTGACGCCGGGCGGGCGTCCGGCCCGAGGGCGGAGGCCGCGGTGAGATGCGGCCCCGCGGCGTACCTGACAGGACCGCGACCGCTGGAGCGGCAGGACCGCGGTATCCGGCAGGGCTGCCACACGACCGCTGTACGCGGCACGACCGCCTCACGCGGCAGGGCCGCTGTACTCGGCACGAGGGCCGCGCCCGGACGACCGCCGCACTTGGCACGAGGGCCGCACCCGGTACGACAGCCACACTCGGCACGAGCGCCACACTCGGTACGACCGCCGCGCGGCACCCGCCGTACCGGGCAAGCGCGCCCCACCGGACGCTCCGCTCACCGGCGTGCGGTCACCGTGCCGTCGACCGCGAACAGCTGCTCCTCCACATGGTCAAGAGCCAGGCGCAGCGCCCCCGTGGCCACGGCCGCCTCGCCCAGCATGGAGAGCGCGACCCGGGGCGGCCGCAGGCAGTAACGGGCCAACTCGCACCGCAGCGGCTCCAGGACCCCGTCCAGACCGGCCGCCCACCCCCCGATCACGACCAGCTCCGGATCGAGCGCCAGCACCAGCGCGGCCACGTCGTGCACCAGCCGCTGGATGAACCGCTCCACGGCCGCCCGCGCCCGCTGGTCGCCCTTGCGCGCCAGCGCGAACACCTCGGCGACCGCCTGCTCGTCCAGCGGGTGCAGCGGCTCGTCGGTGGTGGACAGCAGCGCCTCCGGCTTCGCCTCCCGGCCCAGCAGGTGCAGCGCGCCGATCTCCCCGGCCGCCCCGCCGTAGCCCCGGTGCAGCCGCCCGCCGATCAGCGAACCGGCCCCCGGGCTCAGCCCCGCCAGCACGAACACCACGTCGTCCGTCTCGCTCGCCGCGCCCTTCCAGTGCTCGGCGACCGCCGCCGCGTTGGCGTCGTTCTCCACCAGCACCGGACACCGGAAGGAACGGCTCAGCCGCTCGCCGAGCTTCAGGCCCGTCCACTGCGGCAGGGCCGTGCTCAGCCGGACCGTGCCGCCCGCCTCCACGATGCCCGGCGTGCCCACGCCCACCGCGCGCAGCGAGCTGCGCGCGACACCGGCCCGGCGCAGCAGCTCCGCGACCGCGCCGCGCAGCCGGTCCAGTCGCTCGTCCGCCGGGGCCGTCTCGTCGACCTCCTTGGCCTGGGCGCCCAGCACCCGCCCGTCCAGGTCGGACAGGAGCGCGGCGACCCGGTGCGGACCGATCTCCAGGCCCAGCAGGTGTCCCGCCTCGGCCCGGAACCGGAACCGCCGGGCGGGCCGGCCCTGTCGCCGCGCGCCGTCCTCGGCCGCCGCCTCCACGACGAGGCCGCCCTCGATGAGGCCCTCCACGACGCCCTCCACGGTCGGCCGGGACAGTCCGGTGACGCGGGTGATCTCGGTGAGCGTCGCGCAGTCCGTGGCGCGCAGCGCGTGCAGCACCACCGCGGAATTGATCCTTCGCAGCAGCGAGGGATCGCCACCGGTCAGCTGCCCCACCGTCCGTCCTCCCAGCTCGCGGGCGTGTTGGGCGGATCGTACTCGGCCCGGTCCGCCCCGGCGAGTGCCCGGTCCCGCCCGCGAGCCCGGCGTGATCCAAAACGGAGGCCCCAGGTCACCCCGGTTCCACGAACCCGGACTCGTAGGCCGCGATCACCGCCTGGGTGCGGTCGCGCGCGCCGAGCTTGGCCAGCACGGCGCTCACATGAGACTTCACCGTCTCCGCGCCCACCACGAGCCGGGCGGCGATCTCCCCGTTCGACAGCCCCCGGGCCATCAGCCGCAGCACCTCGGCCTCCCGCTCGGTGAGCCGGGCACGCTCCAGCACGGTCCGCGCCGGCCGGGCGCCGTCGCCGTACCGGGCGGCGAGGCGTCGTACGGACGCCGGGAACAGCAGCGACTCGCCCTCCGCGACCAGCCGCACCGCGTGCGCGATCTCGGCCGGGCGGGCCCGCTTCAGCAGGAACCCGTCGGCGCCCGCGCGCAGCGCCTCGTACACGTACTCGTCGTCCTCGAAGGTGGTCACCACCAGGATCTTCGGTGGCTCCGCAACGGTGCGCAGCACCGCGCGCGTGGCCTCGATACCGTCCATCAGGGGCATCCGTACGTCCATGGCGACCACGTCCGGCCGCAGTCGCCGCACGAGCGGGATGACGGCCGCGCCGTCCGCCGCCTCGCCCACCACCTCGATGTCGGGCTGCGCCTCCAGCACGGCCCGCAGACCCGCGCGGACCAGGGGTTCGTCGTCGACGAGGAGTACGGTGACCGGCATCCGGCCAGCGTAGATCAGCCGGCCGGCAGCTCCGCGCGAACCTGCCAGTCGCCCTCGTCCGGGCCGGTCCGGGCGGTGCCGCCGAGCAGCGCGGCCCGCTCCCGTATGCCCCGCAGGCCGCTGCCCCGGCCGGGGCCGGGTACCGCTCCCGGCAGCGGATTGCGGACCTCCAGGGCGAGCGTCCCGTCGCCGACCGCGACCCGGACCCGCACCGGCACGGCCCCCGCGTGCCGCAGCACGTTGGTGAGCGCCTCCTGGAGGATGCGGTAGCCCTCGCGGGAGACCGGGCCCGGCACGGCCTCCACCGGACCCGTCACCTCGGCGTCGACCTTCGCCCCCGAGGCCCGCGCCGACTCCAGCAGCCGGCCCGCGTCGGCCAGCGTGGGCCGCGCGCTCACCGGCCGCTCGGCCTCCCGCAGCACGCCCAGCACCCGCTCCAGATCCTCCAGCGCCGCCCGGCCGGTCTCCTCGATGGCCCCCAGCGCCCGGTCGGTGAACTCCGGATCGCGCGCCGCGCGCGCCGCGCCCGCCTGCACCACGGCCACCGTCAGGGCGTGCCCGATCGAGTCGTGCAACTCCCGCGCGATCCGCGCGCGTTCCAGCAACTGCTCGGTGCGCTCCTCCAGCGCGGCCAGCCGCTCGGCCGACGACGGTCCGAGCAGCCGGCGCGCACCGGCGGTGACCAGCTTCCCGAACCCGACGACCAGCCCGTACAGGGCGAGCAGCGGCAGCGGCGCCAGCAGCGCCCAGGCGCGGTGCGCCGGCAACCGGTCCAGCAGCGGCACCCCGGCCGGCACCCCGCCCCAGGCACACCGCGCCAGTTCGAAGCTGAGGACGGGCAGCCACACCGAGGCGAACACGGTCACGGCGCCGAGGAGCATCCGCAGCTCCAGCCACAGCACCGTGCGCAGCCGGTCCCGCCAGGTCGCGGCCGGCGCCTCGGAGATGCCCGGCTCCGCCTCGCCGGGCGTGAGCAGCAGCCGCGCCTGCACACCCTCGCCCCGGCGCACCGCCGGCACCAGACCGAGCGGGAGGAGGAACAGCGCGGGCACCCAGGGGGCCGACGGGACGACGAAGAGCCAGACGCTGACCACCAGCATCGGCACCCACAGGTGCAGCAGGCGCGTGTACGTCGTCCCGCGCAGCAGCGGGCGCAGAAGGCGGACCATGGCCCCATCGTGGCAGGCGGCACCGACAACGGACCTCCCCCGCACGGGGGAGACGGTCTCCACCGGCGGGGGAGGAGCCGATCGCCGCTCCGGGCCAGGCTGTTGCCATGACCAGCATCGACGTACGGGACCTCACCAAGGAGCACGGCGGCCGGCGGGCGGTGGACCGCCTCACCTTCCGTGTGCGTCCCGGCCGGGTCACCGGCTTCCTCGGCCCCAACGGCGCCGGAAAATCCACCACCCTCCGCCTCGTCCTGGGCCTCGAACGGCCCACCGCCGGCACCGCCACGATCGGCGGCCACCCCTACCCCCGGCTGCGTGAACCCCTGCGCCGGGTGGGCGCCCTGCTCGACGCGGGTGCCGCGCACGGCTCCCGCAGCGCCCGTGACCACCTGCTGGCCCTCGCCGCGAGCAACCGCCTCCCGGCCCGCCGGGTCGACGCGGTCCTGGAGGAGACCGGCCTGGCCACCGTGGCGCGGCGCAGGGTACGGACGTACTCCCTCGGCATGCGCCAGCGGCTCGGCATCGCCGCCGCTCTGCTCGGCGACCCCGAGGTCGTCCTGCTCGACGAGCCCGCCAACGGACTCGACCCCGAGGGCATCGTCTGGATCCGCACGCTGCTGCGCCGGCTCGCCGCCGAGGGCCGTACGGTCCTGGTCTCCAGCCATCTCATGGGCGAGACCGCCGCCTTCGCCGACCACCTGCTGATCCTCGGCCGGGGCCGCCTGCTCGCCGACACACCGGTGCGGGAGTTCATCCACGCGCGCGTACGGCCCCATGTCCGCGTCCGCACCACCGACCCCGCCGCCCTCGGCGACCTCCTCGCCCGGCACGGCCACGACGCCTCCAGGGACGAGCACGGGACCTGGACGGTACGGCACGCGCGCGTGGACGACCTGGGCCGGCTGATGTCCGAGGCAGGCGTCCCCGTCCTGGAACTGTCCGCCCACGAGGCCACCTTGGAGGAGGCCTACCTCGATCTGACGGCGGCCGAGGCCGAGTTCACCGCCCAGCGCCAGGAGACCTGAGCATGTCCTTCGTACCCGCGCTCCACGCCGAGTGGATCAAGATCCGTACCCTGCGCTCGCTGCTGGGGGCCCTCGCCGCGGTCCTCGTGGCCACCGTCGCGTTCTCGGCGCTGGCCGCGACCGACACCGACGACGCCGACCCGCTGTTCTCGGTGTTCTTCGGCGTCAACTTCGGGCAGATCGCCGCCATCGCCTTCGGTACGACGGCTGTCGCGTCGGAGTTCCGGGGCGACGCGCTGCGGCTGACGCTCTCGGCGGTGCCCGACCGGGGGCGCTGGTTCGCCGCGAAGGCGGTGGCGATCGCGCTGCCGGCGCTGGCCGTCGGGCTGCTCACCGGATTCGTCACGCTCCTGGTGGGCCGGGCGGTGCTCGGCGCGTCCGCTCCCGGCTGGAGCGAGGGCGTGCGCGGCGCCGTCGGCTGCGGCCTGCACCTGACCCTGATGGCCCTGTTCGCCGCCGGACTCGCGGCCGTGCTGCGCAGCGCCGTCGCGACCCTCTCCGTGCTGATCCCGTTCCTGCTGATCGTCTCCTTCGTCGTCGGCGATCTGTCCGGCTCCGCCGCGGACTTCCTCCCCGACCGGGCCGGTCAAGTCGCCCTGCACAGCACCTGGGACGGCACCCTCGGCCCCTGGAGCGGGCTCGCGGTGAGCGCGCTGTGGGCGGTGACCGCCCTGGTGGCGGGCGGGTGGTGCGTGCGGCGCAGGGACGCCTGACTGACGCACCGCCAATTGTCAGTGCCCCCCGCTTTACTGGATCCCATGGACATCGCGAAGTGCCTGACCCTCATCGACCTGCTGTGCGCCCGGGCGTTCCCGTCGGCGCACGGCAGGACGGAGCACGGTGAGAGCGGGCCCGGCTACCACATAGCCGCTTTACGGACGAGCGAGGAGTTCTGGGAGGGCGACGGCAGCGCACGGGAGGAGACGGAGGCGCAGTACGAGGCCGACCGGGACGGCCTCGCGCAGCGGCTGGGGGAGCGCTGGGGCCGGCCACAGCGGTTCAGCCTGTACAGCGTGCTCGAACGGACGGTGGCGGGCGAGGACATCGCGGAGCCTTGGGCCGGGCTCAGCGGCCACGTCCCCGACGTCCACCTGTGGCGGGCGCCGGAGACGGGCCGCTGGATCGCCCTCGGTGTGTCCCAGTGGGACAGGGAGCTGCCGTTTCAGCTGCTCGGGATAGTGACGGAGACCGACCCGCCGTGACCGGGCGCGCCCGCCGCCTCCCGCAGCCGGGCGAACTCCTCCGCCATCGTGGCCGCCGTCCAGTGCGCGTTCAGTCCGCTGGGGTTGGGCAGCACCCACACCCGGGTGTCCCCGATCGTCCGCTCCTGCGGACCGACCCGGGCCGTGCGGTCACCGAAGGCGGCCCGGTAGGCGGTCACGCCGACCACGGCCAGCCACCCCGGCCGCAGCCGCGTCACCTTCTCGGTCAGCAGCCGCCCGCCCTCGACGTACTCCTCGGCGGTCAGCTCGTCGGCCCGCGCCGTCGCCCGCGCCACCACGTTGGTGATGCCGAGGCCGTACGACAGCAACTCCCGCTGCTCGGCGGGTTTCAGCAGCCGGGGCGTGAAGCCGGACAGGTGCAGCACCGGCCAGAACCGGTTGCCCGGGCGGGCGAAGTGGTGGCCGGTCGCGGCCGTCATCAGCCCGGGGTTGATGCCGCAGAAGAGCACGCGGAGGCCGTCCGCGACCACGTCCGGGACGAGACGGTCGCGGGCGGCCTCCAGCTCCGCCTTGGTGAAGCGCGGTGAGCGGGGTGTGCCGGTCAGAGGATCGCTCCCGGGGTGTAGCCGGCGGCCTCCGGGTGCTGCTTGACGATCTCCTCGACGCGGCCGAGGACCACACCGACCTGGTCGGCGGCGGCGCCGGTGAAGGAGAGCTTGTCGGCCATCAGCGCGGCCAGCTGCTCGCGGTCGAGCGGCAGCCGCTCGTCGGCGGCGAGCTTGTCGAGCAGGTCGTTGCGCTCCGCGCCCTGCTCACGCATCGCGAGCGCGGTGGCCACGGCGTTCTCCTTGATCGCCTCGTGGGCGACCTCGCGGCCGACACCGGCCCGCACGGCCCCCATGAGCACCTTGGTGGTGGCCAGGAAGGGCAGGTAGCGGTCCAGCTCACGGGCGATGACGGCCGGGAAGGCACCGAACTCGTCCAGGACGGTCAGGAAGGTCTCCAGCAGGCCGTCGAGGGCGAAGAAGGCGTCCGGCAGCGCGACGCGGCGCACCACCGAGCAGGACACGTCGCCCTCGTTCCACTGGTCGCCCGCCAGCTCGCCGGTCATCGAGGCGTAGCCGCGCAGGACGACCATGAGGCCGTTGACGCGCTCGCAGGAGCGGGTGTTCATCTTGTGCGGCATCGCCGAGGAGCCGACCTGACCCGGCTTGAAACCCTCGGTGACCAGCTCGTGCCCGGCCATCAGCCGGATCGTCTTGGCCAGCGAGGAGGGGGCCGCCGCCAGCTGCACCAGCGCGGTGACGACCTCGTAGTCCAGCGAGCGCGGGTAGACCTGGCCGACGGAGGTGAACGCCTGCGAGAAGCCCAGGTGCCGCGCGATCCGGTTCTCCAGCTCGGCCAGCTTCGCCGCGTCCCCGCCCAGCAGGTCCAGCATGTCCTGCGCGGTGCCGACCGGGCCCTTGATGCCGCGCAGCGGGTAGCGGGCCAGCAGCTCCTCCACCCGGCCGTGGGCGACGAGCAGCTCGTCGGCGGCGGTCGCGAACCGCTTGCCGAGGGTGGTGGCCTGCGCGGCCACGTTGTGCGAGCGGCCGGCCATGACCAGCTCGGCGTACTCGCCCGCGAGCTTGCCGAGGCGCGCCAGCACGGCCACCGTACGGTCGCGCATCAGCTCCAGAGAGAGCCGGATCTGCAGCTGCTCGACGTTCTCCGTGAGGTCGCGGGAGGTCATGCCCTTGTGCACGTGCTCGTGCCCGGCGAGGTCGTTGAACTCCTCGATCCGGGCCTTCACGTCGTGCCGGGTGACCTTCTCGCGCTCGGCGATCGAGGCCAGGTCGACGGTGTCGAGGACGCGCTCGTAGTCGGCGATGGCCTCGTCCGGCACCTCGATGCCGAGGTCCTTCTGGGCCCGCAGCACGGCGAGCCAGAGCCGGCGCTCCAGCTTCACCTTCTGCTCGGGCGACCAGAGCGTGGCGAGTTCGGCGGAGGCGTAGCGTCCGGCGAGGACGTTCGGGATGCGGGGCTTGGCGGGCGCAGGAGTCACGTGTCCAGAGTCTACTGGCGATTCGTGCAGGCCAGCGCCATGGGTGTGTTCGGCGGAAGCTACGAGACTCCGGTCACGTCGCCGGCACCGGCCGCACCCGTGCCACGGGCGCGGAGGCCGTGTGGCGGGGGCCCGGGCAGGTCCCGGCCCTCCCACGGCCGGCGGCGGCCCACGCGGACCGCGTCGGCGGGCGTGTGCTCCAGCCGGGGACCGGCCCGTGGACCCGGCCCGGGGCGCGGGTGACACGCGACGGTCGTGCCGGAGGGGCTACGCCTGGCCCTCGTACGGCAGCAGATCCGGTCGCTTCGGCGGGAGGCCGTCGCCCGAGGACCGGCCGGTCAGGCGGCGGCCTATCCACGGGAGCAGGTGCTGCCGGGCGAACCGGGCGTCCGCGACCCGGCGTGTGACCCAGCCCGGCGGGGTGGTCGCCGCCATCGGCACGTGCCACTCGGCGTCCTCGGCGTCGTGGCCGAGCGTCTGCCACACCGCCTCGGCGACCCGGCGGTGTCCCTCCGCCGTCAGGTGCAGCCGGTCCACGTCCCACAGCCGCGGGTCGGCCAGCGCGGGCGCCCCGTACAGGTCGACCACCAGGGCGCCGTGCTTCTCGGCCAGCTCGTCCACGCAGGCGAACAGCTCCTCCATGCGCGGCCGGAACCGCTCCAGCACCGGCCCCTGACGGCCGGGGCTGCGCATCAGCACCAGCTGCTTGCAGGACGGCGCGAGCCGTTCCACCGCCTCGGTGAGCAGGCCCCGGACCCGGCCCATGTCGCACTTGGGGCGCAGGGTGTCGTTCAGCCCGCCGACCAGGGTGACGACATCGGCGTCCATGGCCGCGGCCACCGGCACCTGCTCGTCGACGATCTGCCCGATCAGCTTCCCGCGCACGGCCAGGTTGGCGTACCGGAACCCGGGCGTGCGGGCGGCCATCCGCGCGGCGAGCAGATCGGCCCAGCCGCGGTAGGAGCCGTCGGGAAGCAGGTCCGACATGCCCTCGGTGAAGGAGTCGCCGACCGCGACGAGGCTGGTGTACGGGGGAGGTGCGGGGTTCGTCTGCATGGCGACAGAGATGGTATCCCGGGGCCGATACCTGCCGGTCGGTCGGCCCGCCCCTCCCGACCGGCCCAGCCGCTTCGGACAGCCGCGGGCCGGCACCGGCGCCCCCGGGAGCCACCGCTGCCGGCCCGCGTCAGCCCCCTCAGCCCTGCACCGGCTGGCCGAACAGTTCCCGCAGCACGTCCTCCATCGTCACGAGGCCCGCCAGCCGGCCGTCGTCGCCCAGCACGCCCGCCACGTGGGTGCGGCTGCCGCGCATCGCGGTGAGGACGTCGTCCAGCGGGGTGTTCTCGCGGACGCGGGCGATGGGCCGCATGTCGCCCAGGCGGAACGCCATGTCCCGTGGTGAGGTGTCCAGCGCGTCCTTGACGTGCAGGTAGCCCACGATCCGGCGGCCGGTGTCGACCACCGGGAAGCGGGAGAACCCGGACTCGGCCGACAGCCGCTCCAACTGCTCCGGGGTGACGCCCACGCGCGCGTAGACGACGCGTTGCAGCGGTACGACCACGTCCCGCACCGGCCGGCTGCCCAGTTCCAGCGCGTCGTGCAGCCGCTCCTGCGCACGGTCGTCGATCAGGCCGGCCTCGCTGGCGTCCTTGACGATCTCGGCCAGCTCCGCGTCCGTGAAGGTCGCCGCGACCTCGTCCTTCGCCTCCACGCGCAGCAGCTTCAGCAGCCCGTTGGCGAAGGCGTTGATCGCGAAGATCACCGGACGCAGCGCCCGGGACAGCGCGACCAGCGGCGGGCCGAGCAGCAGGGCGCTGCGCACCGGTTCGGCGAGCGCGATGTTCTTGGGCACCATCTCGCCCAGCAGCATGTGCAGATACGTCGCGAGGGTCAGCGCGATCACGAAGGACACGACGTGACCCGCGCTCGTGGGCACGCCCACCGCGTGGAACACCGGCTCCAGCAGATGCGCGATGGCCGGCTCGGCGACCACGCCCAGGACCAGCGTGCACAGCGTGATGCCGAGCTGGGCCGCCGCCAGCAGCGCGGACACGTGTTCCAGACCCCACAGCACGCTCCGCGCGCGCCGGTCGCCCTCCTGGGCCAGTGGGTCGATCTGCGAGCGGCGCACGGAGATCAGCGCGAACTCGGCGCCGACGAAGAAGGCGTTGACGACGAGGGTCGCCAGACCGATCAGCAGCTGTACGGCGGTCATCGCGTCCCCTCCCGCGTCCCGCGGTGCCCCTCGGTCCCACGGCGTCCTTCGCCCCGGCGGCGCTCATCGGCCCCACGGGATCCCCCCGGCCCCTCAGCGCGATCGGGCCGACCGGTGCGATCGGTTCCGTCGGGCCCGACGGGCCGTTCGTCGTCCAGCGGCGCGTGCATCAGCACCCGGGCGGCCCTGCGGCCCGAGGCGTCGACGACGTCCAGCAGCCAGCCGGCCACCTCGACGCTGTCACCGGCGGCGGGTATCCGGCCCAGCTCGGTGGCGACCAGGCCGGCCAGGGTCTCGTACGGGCCCTCCGGCACGCGCAGCCCCACGCGGGCGAGCTGGTCGGTGCGGGCGGCTCCGTCCGCCGCGTACAGGGCCCGGCCCCGCTCGTCCGCGCCCGCGGGGGCGAGGTCGGGCGTCTCGTGCGGGTCGTGTTCGTCCCGCACCTCGCCGACGACCTCCTCCACGATGTCCTCCAGGGTGGCCACCCCGGCCGTACCGCCGTACTCGTCGATGACGACGGCCATGGTGCGCCTGCCGCCGAGCCGGTCCAGCAGCCGGTCGACGGTCAGGGACTCGGGCACCAGCAGCGGCTCGCGCATCACCTGCGCGACCGTGCGGTGCTGCCGCTGGTCGGCGGGAACCGCCAGCACGTCCTTGATGTGGGCCGTGCCGACGACCGAGTCCAGGCTGCCCCGGTAGACCGGGAACCGGCTCAGGCCGGTCGCCCGGGTGGCGTTGGCCACGTCCTCGCAGGTGGCCTGGGTGTCCAGGGCGATGACCTGGACACGCGGTGTCATCACGTTCTCCGCGGTGAGGTCGGCGAGGTTCAGCGTCCGGACGAACAGCTCGGCGGTGTCCGCCTCCAGGGCGCCCTCCTTGGCCGAGTGCCGGGCGAGCGCGGCCAGCTCCTGCGGCCCGCGCGCGGAGGCCAGCTCCTCGGCGGGCTCGATGCCGAGCCGGCGCACGAAGCGGTTGGCGGTGTTGTTCAGGTGGGTGATGAAGGGGCGGAAGGCGGCGCTGAACAGGCGCTGGGCGTTGCCGACCCGCCGGGCCATGGTCAGGGGCGAGGAGATCGCCCAGTTCTTGGGCACCAGCTCGCCGACGACCATCAGGACCACCGTCGACAGGGCCGTGCCCAGGACCAGCGCGGCCGAGCTCGCCGTGGTCCGGGACAGACCCGCCGCCTGGAACGGCCCGGCGAGCAGCTTGGCGATCGACGGCTCGGCGAGCATGCCGACCACCAGGTTGGTGACGGTGATGCCGAGCTGCGCGCCGGACAGCTGGAAGGTCAGGTTCCGTACGGCCTTCAGGGCGCCTGCGGCACCCCGTTCGCCACGCGCGGCGGCCCGCTCCAGCTCGCCGCGTTCCACCGTGGTCAGCGAGAACTCCGCCGCCACGAAGGCGCCACAGGCCAGCGACAGCAGGATCGCCAGCAGAAGGAGGAGCACTTCGGTCATCGGTTCACCCCCGTCCCAGGATCGGACAGGGTTCGGAAGAACGCGCGGTATCGCGGACTGGGAGGCTCGCCCATGGGCGGACGCTCACAACCTTTCATAGAGGGCCGAGTGCTCCCTCAAGGGTAAAGGATGAGCAAAGATGCGTTCCGGTCTCAGTCCGTGAGCGGTTTCACCCAGCGCCGCCACTGCTCCTCCGGCCCGTACCCGGCCGCTCCCCAGGCGTGGTGCGCGGTCTCGTTGCGCACCAGCACCATCGCGTCCGCGCGCCGCCCGCCGAGCCGTACGAACCGCTCCTCGGCGGCCCCCAGCAGCGCCGAGGCGATGCCCTGCCGCCGCCGCTGCGGGTGCACCGCGAGCCGGTACAGATGGCACCGCCAGCCGTCGAAGCCGGCGATCACCGTGCCGACCAGCTCGCCGCCCAGTTCGGCGAGGATCAGGGCCCCGGGGTCGCGGTCGGTCAGCCGCTCCACCCCGGCGCGGTCGTCGCTGATGCTGGTGCCCTCCGCGGCCGTCCTCCAGAACGCGAGGACGGCGTCGAGATCGTCGGACACGGCGGCGCGCAGAGGCAGATCAGTCATGCGCTCATCGTGATCGGTGCCGTCCGCGCATCACTCCGGATTCCGTCATGCGGACGGGGCGCGCGGCCGTGGTGCGAGGGTGGTCCACCTCGCTTCCGTGCGCCCTTGCCGCCGCTAGCGTTCCGGCGCTAGCGTCGGGGGTATGGCGAAGACCCAGCTGAACGTGCGCGTGGACGAGGGCACCGCCCGAGCCGCCCGCGAGCGCGCCCTGGCCCGCGGCATGAGCGTCAACCGCTACATCGAAGAGCTGGTCAGACAGGACGCCGGCGAGGCGGGCCGCACCTTCGTCGAGGCCGCCGCCGACTTCATGAAGCAGTACGAGGCCGTGTTCGCCGAGGAGTTCGCCGAGAACCGCGGCACCGACACCGGTGAAGACCGCCGCTGATCCCTTGAACGATCTCAGCATCGACCTCGCCTGGCTGCTCATGCTCGCCGAGCAGAAGACCCCGGGGGACCCGCAGGTCACCGACTGGGGCGCCCTGGTTGCCGCCGTCGCCCGGCACCGGGCCGAGATATTCGGCGTGCCCGTGTACGACACCCCGCACGCCCGCGCCGCCTCCCTGCTCCAGCTGCTGATCCACGTCCCGGCGCTGGAACGCGCCAACGCACTGTTCGCCTCCGCGGTCGCCTACGCCTATCTGGTCGCCAGCGGCGAGAAGGTCGCCACCACACCCGAGCAGGTCCGGGACCTGGCGCGGCTGGTCAAGGACGGCTCCGCGAGCGTCGACGACATCGCGCGGGAGCTGCGCGGCTGGAGCCTGTGATCAGCGGGCCGCCGGCTCCTCCGGCCGCCAGGCGACGCCGAGCGCGCAGGAGGAGGCCGGCAGCGTGCGCCGCCTCTCCGGCAGCAGTACCCGGCGGTACGGGCCGAGGCGGAATCCCGCGGCGCGCAGCGCGGAGACCGGCTCCCGGGACAGGTGACAGTTACCGTTCAGCACCGGCCACAGGGTGCGGTCCAGTGTCTGCTGGGTCACCGTCATCATCCGGCCGCCGCCCCGCCCGTGCTCGAAGAACCGCACCTCGCCGCCGGGCCGGAGCACCCGCCGTACCTCGCCGAGCGTCCGCGCGACATCCCGCACGCTGCACAGGACCAGCGACAGTACGGCCGCGTCGAACGCCTCGCTCTTGACCGGCAGGGCCTCCGCCGCGCCCGGCACCACGTCGACCGGCACCTCGGCGCGCAGCGCGGACTCCAGCGCCAACTGCCTGAGCAGCGACTCCGGTTCGATCGCGACGACCTCCGCGACGGTACCGGGATAGTGCCGGAAGTTCAGTCCGTTGCCCGCGCCGATCTCGATCACCCTCCCGGACAGCCCGGCGAGCAGCCGCTCCCGCATCCCGGCCATCCCGAGCCGGGACTCGGCGCCGACGCTGATCCGGGCGTAGTACCGAGCGAACAGCGGATGGTGGACGGGACCCCGCGCCACCTGGCCGGAACGGGTGGACAGCAGCCGCATGGCAACCTCCCTGGACAGCACACCCCTGGGGAGAGTGTCCCCACACCCGCCCCGACGCACCCCACCGATGAGCCTGCGGCACGCCCGGCCGGGCACAGGGCCGACCACCGCAGGCCCGCCCGGCGCGGGCGCCCGTCGCCAGGCGGAGGCTCGGCGGCGCTGCGCCGGGCAGGCCGGTGCCGGCACTGCTGCGGCGCGCCGAGGATGCCCAGACCCGGCCCGGCGCGGCTATCCCGCCGTCCTCGGCTGCCCGGTACGGCTGCGGTGCACCGTCGATGTCCGGGCCGGGCTCGGTGCCGATACCTCCCGCCGGCCTCGGCTTCTGGGCACCGCTGAGGTGCGCCGCGGACGCCCGGGCCTGGTACGTCATCGGTGTCCTGCTGGCCTGGGCTGCCAAGCACCGCTGTGGTGCGCCGCTGGCCCGAGCCGTCCGGCCGTTGCGATGCGCCGCCGACGCCCGGACCCGGTACGGCAGCGCTGCCTTGCCGGCCCGGGCTGCTCGGCACCGTTGTGATGCGCCACTGGCGCCGAAACCGGCACGGCAGCGATGTCCCGCCGGACCCGCCGGTCAGGCACCGCTGAGATACCCGCCCGACGCCGGACCCGGTACGGCAGCGCTGCCCCGCCGGTTCCGGGCTGCTCGGCACCGTTGTGATGCGCCACTGGCGCCGGAACCGGCACGGCAGCGATGTCCCGCCGGACCCGCCCGTCAGGCACCGCTGAGATACCCGCCCGACGCCGGACCCCGGCACGGCAGCGCTGCCCCGCCGGCCTGGGCCGCCAGGCGCCACCGCGGCGTCCCGCCGGGGCCCGGATCCGGTGTGGTTACGGTGTCTGCCGCACCCGGAACGCCTCCGCGTCCCAGGTGCCGTCCAAGCGGGGGGACAGCCAGGTCGGGGCGGCTGTGCGGAACTCCGCGGGGGGCAGGGTGCCGGCGCCGGCGGGCAGCGCGCCGAGCAGGGGGGCGGCGGCGACCTCCGGCAGGTCGGCCACGTTGCAGCGGGTGGCGAGATCGGGCGTGGCGGGCCAGCTGCCGATCACCACACCGGCCAGCTCCAGCTCCCGCCGCCGTAGTTCACGTGCCGTCAGTTCCGTCACGTTGAGCGTGCCGAGCCCGGCCTGGGCGACGACCAGCACCGGCGCCCCGAGCAGCTTGGCCGCGTCGGCCAGCGTGCCGCCGGCCGCGTCGAAGCGGACGAGCAGCCCGCCCGCCCCCTCGACCAGCACCAGATCGTGCTCGGTGGCCAGCTTGGCGGCCCGCTCGGCCACCTCGTGCGGGTGCACCGGTGCCATCCCGGCCCGCCGGGCCGCCGTACCCGGCGCCAACGGCTCGGGGAAACGCGCGAGTTCACCAGCCGTGACCGGCCCGACGAGGCGCGCGACCTCGTCGGCGTCCCCGCGCTCGTCCGGCCCCACACCCGTCTGGGCGGCTTTCAGCACGGCCACCGAGCGCCCGGCCGCGAGGGCGGCGACGGCGACGGCGGCGGTGGTGACGGTCTTGCCGATCTCCGTGCCCGTCCCCGTGATCACCAGTACCGGCATGTCATCCCTCCCGCGCCGCGGCGCACACCGCGCGCGCGATCCGTGCCACGTCCTCGTCCGAGGTGACGTACGGCGGCATCGTATAGATCAGGTCGCGGAACGGGCGCAGCCACACGCCCTCCCGCACGGCGGCGTCCGTCGCGGCCTTCATGTCCACCGCGTGGTCGAGCTGGACGACCCCGATCGCGCCGAGGACGCGGACGTCCCGCACCCCGGGCAGGCCGAGCGCCGGCGCCAGGCCGTCCCGCAGGGCCGCCTCGATCCGCTTGACCTCGGCGAGCCAGTCCTGGCCCCGCAGCAGCTCGACGGAGGCGCAGGCCACGGCCGCGGCCAGCGGGTTGCCCATGAACGTCGGTCCGTGCGCGAGCACCGGCACCTCGCCCCGCGAGATGCCGTCGGCGACCCGCGCGGTGCACAAGGTGGCCGCCATGGTGAGATAGCCGCCGGTCAGCGCCTTGCCCACGCACATCACGTCCGGGCTGACGGACGCGTGGTCCGCCGCGAACAGCGCGCCGGTGCGGCCGAAGCCGGTGGCGATCTCGTCGAACACCAGCAGCACGTCGTGCGCGTCGCACGCCTCGCGGAGCACCCGCAGGTAGGCGGGGGAGTGGAACCGCATCCCGCCCGCGCCCTGCACCACCGGCTCCACGATCACCGCGGCCAGCTCGTCGGCGTGCCGCGCGATCAGCTCGCGCAGGTGGTCCGCGTACGCCTCCTCGTACTCGGCGGGCGGCGCGTCCGCGAACACCTGGCGGGGCAGCACACCGGTCCACAACTGGTGCATCCCGCCCTCGGGATCGCACACGGACATCGGGTTCCAGGTGTCACCGTGGTAGCCGCCGCGCCAGGTCAGGAGCCGCTGCTTGCCCGGCCGGCCGAGCGAGCGCCAGTACTGCAGGCACATCTTCACGGCGACCTCGACCGACACGGACCCCGAGTCGGCCAGGAAGACGTGCTCCAGGCCGTCAGGCGACATGTCGACAAGGAGCTTCGCGAGCCGGACGGCGGGCTCGTGCGTGAGCCCGCCGAACATGACATGGCTCATCCGCCCGAGCTGCTCGCGCACGGCCTCGTCGAGGACCGGGTGGCGGTAGCCGTGGATGGCCGACCACCACGACGACATGCCGTCGACCAGTTCGCCGGACCCGTCCGCCAGGCGCAGCCGGACCCCGCTCGCCGCCTCCACGACGAGCGGTTCCGCGCGGCCGGGCATCGGGCCGTACGGGTGCCACACGTGCCGCCGGTCCAGTTCCAGCAGCTCCGGCACGCCGAGTTCAGGCATTGGGCGCGAGGTCCGTCCCGGCGCCCCGGCGGCGGACCGCGACCAGGTCGGTGCGCGGCTCGCCCGCCACCGCCGGCGCCGGCCCGCAGACGCCGCCGCCCTCGTGGCAGCCCCCGGTGTCCCCGCAGGCCGCGGCCTCCGCCCGGTGCTCCGGCAGCGTCACCTGGTCGGCGCCCTCCACCTCGAACCCGGCGTCCGCGATCATCTCCAGGTCGGCCTTGCCGGCCTGGCCCTCGCTGGTCAGGTAGTCGCCGAGGAAGATGGAGTTGGCCAGGTGCAGTGCCAGCGGCTGCATCGTGCGCAGATGGACCTCGCGGCCGCCCGCGATCCGGACCTCGACGTCCGGGCAGACGAACCGGACCATCGCGAGGATCCGCAGGCAGCGCTGCGGGGTGAGGTTCCACTCCTTGGCCAGCGGGGTGCCCTCGAACGGGATCAGGAAGTTCACCGGAACGGAGTCCGGGTCCAGCTCCCGCAGCGAGAACACCACGTCGACCAGGTCCTCGTCGCTCTCGCCCATGCCCGCGATCAGCCCGGAGCAGGCGGACAGTCCGGCCGCGTGCGCCTTCTGCACCGTGTCCACCCGATCGGCGTACGTGTGCGTGGTGGTGATGTCCCCGTACGTGGACTCCGAGGTGTTGAGGTTGTGGTTGTACGCGTCCGCGCCGGCCTCGCGCAGCCGTTCGGCCTGGCCGTCGGAGAGCAGGCCGAGGCAGGCGCACACCTCGACGCCCTCGTTCTGCTCCTTGATGGCCTTGATGGTCTGCGAGACCCGGTCCACGTCCCGGTCCGTCGGCCCGCGTCCGCTGGCCACCAGGCAGACCCGCTTGGCGCCGCCCGCGAGGCCCGCGGCGGCGGCCTGGGAGGCCTCGTCCGGCTTGAGCCAGGTGTACTTCAGGATGTCGGCCTTGGAACCGAGCCGCTGGGAGCAGTACGAGCAGTCCTCCGGGCACAGGCCCGACTTGAGGTTCACCAGATAGTTGAGTTTCACCCGGCGCCCGAACCAGTGCCGGCGCACCTTGCCGGCCGCGGCCACCACGTCGAGCAGGTCGTCATCGGAGGTGGCCAGCACGGCGAGCGCTTCCTCGCGGGTCGGCAGCTCGCGCCGAAGCCCCTTGTCCACCAGCGTGTTCAGCAGGTCCATGAGCCCTGATCCTGTCCTACGGGACCGCCCCGGGCCAAGGAGACTTCGCACAACGGAGCACGTTCACCGTGTGGGTATTGCCACACACTGGGCGGCTGGTCGTACCGCTAGGGTCTGTCCGCTACCTACAAAAGCACCGGAGGACCCATGGCGTTCGGCTGGATCGACGAGCAGGCCGGGGCGCGCCGCCGCGCCGGACTCGTGCGCACCCTGCGTCCGCGCCCCGCCGACACACCGCTGCTGGACCTGGCGAGCAACGACTACCTGGGCCTGACCCGCCATCCGGAGGTCGTCGAGGGAGCGGCCGGGGCCGCCCGGACCTGGGGCGGCGGCTCCACCGGCTCCCGGCTGGTCACCGGCACCACGGCCCTGCACACCGAACTGGAGCGGGCGCTGGCCGCGTTCTGCGGGTTCGAGGCCGCCCTGGTGTTCTCCTCCGGGTACGCCGCCAACCTGGCCGCCGTCACCGCGCTCGGCCCGCACGGCTCGCTGATCGTGTCCGACGCGGGCAACCACGCCTCCCTCATCGACGGCTGCCGGCTGGCCCGGGGCGAGACCCAGGTCGTCGGGCACGCCGATCCGGACGCCGTGCGCAAGGCCCTGGCCGGGCACGCGGCAGACGCGATCGTCGTGTCCGACACGGTGTTCTCCGTCGACGGGGACCGGGCGCCGCTGACCGCGCTGGCCGAGGCGTGCCGGGAGCACGGCGCGGGGCTGGTCGTGGACGACGCGCACGGGCTCGGCGTGCTGGGCGACGGCGGCCGGGGCGCGCCGTACGCGGCCGGGCTCGCCGGCGCGCAGGACGTGGTCGTCACGGCCACCCTGTCCAAGTCGCTGGGCAGCCAGGGCGGGGTGGTGCTCGGTCCGGCCCGGGTGATCGACCACCTGGTCAACGCGGCCCGGACGTTCATCTTCGACACCGGCCTGGCACCGGCCGCGGCCGGCGCCGCGCTGGCCGCGCTGCGGCTGCTGGAGCGTGAGCCCGAACGGGCGGCGCGGGCACGAGGGGTGGCCGCGGAGCTGTACGCACGGCTGACCGCCGCGGGTCTGGACGCGGTGCGTCCGGACGCCGCGGTGGTCTCCGTGCGGGCTCCGTCCCCGGAGCGGGCGGTGCGCTGGGCGGCCGACTGCCGTACGGCGGGCCTGGCCGTGGGCTGTTTCCGTCCTCCCTCCGTGCCCGACGGCGTCTCACGGCTGAGGCTGACCGCCCGGGCGGACCTCTCCGGGGCGGAGATCGAACGCGCTGTACGAGTCATCGGCGAAACGCGACCATGAGTCGGCGTACACGGCCGTGTGCCGCACGAGGGTGATGAACGGGTGATCGGTTCTGATCGCACCTCCGGTCAGAGCGTGAGGACGAACTCCGACCAGCTGCCGGCGGAGAAGAGCAGAGCGGGTCCGGCGGGGTTCTTCGAGTCGCGCACGGCGAGCAGTCCGGCCCCGGGGCCGGAGCGCGGCCGGGCCGTCTCCACGCAGTTGTTCGCGCCCGTGCTGTAGCTGCTGCGCAGCCAGCGCACGGCGTGCAGGTCGGTACTGGCAGGGACGTTCCGAGGCAGAGCTGACATGGTGCCTCCTTACGCGCCGTCACCTATCCCGGCGATGTAGTCCAACGATTCCTCGGGGGAAAGGGCGTGGAACTGAAGGGTGTTGAAGGCCTCGGAGTAGGCCATGAGGTCTTCTTTCCGCTCCAGGTAGAGGCTACTCGCCAACTGGTCGAGAACTACCACGTCCAGATCAGAAGTGCTCGGAAATGAGAAGATAACGAAAGGGCCAGTGAGGCCGACATGTGCCCCCGCCGCGAACGGCAGCACCTGGAGCCGTACCTGGGGCAGCCGGGCCGCCTCCATCAGCCGTTCCAGCTGCCGGGCCATCACCTCCGGACCTCCGACCTCGCGGCGCAGCACCGCCTCGTCCAGTACGGCGCTCAGCACCAGCGGCGGATCGGAACGCAGCACGTCCTGCCGGGCCAGGCGCACCTCCACCAGCGTGTCCAGGCGGTCCTCGTCCAGGTCCTTCACGGCCGCACGGGTCACCGCGCGGGCGTACTCCGGTGTCTGGAGCAGCCCCGGCACCACGGTCGTCTCCAGGGTGCGCATCGCGCTCGCCTGCGACTCCAGGCTGATGAAGTCGCGGTAGGTGGGCGGCAGCACCCCGCGGTAGGCGTGCCACCAGCGAGGCCGGCCGCCCGCGTCCTCCGACCCCGCCAGCATCAGCAGCAACTCGCGCAGATGCGCGTCCCGCACCTGATAGGCGTCGAGCAGTAACCGTAGATCGGCCGGTTTCACACCACTGGCGCCGGTCTCGATGCGGCTCACCTTCGACTGGTGCCAGCCGACCAGACGGGCGGCCTCACCGCTCGTGAGCCCCGCACCGGTGCGCAGCATGCGCAGTTCGGCGCCCAGTTTGCGGCGGCGCACTGCCGGACCGTTCTGCATGGGCTCCTCCTTACTCCTTCCGGGCCGCCCACATACGGTCTCGCGTCGCAGAGTTCACCGCTTCGAGCGACAGATATATGCATATCTTGGTGGATCGCTCCCCGTGACCGCGCGTTGGTGGCAGTCTGGCGAACAAGCACCAGTCCGGGACCGTACTCGAACCCTCCGCCACATGTCGGACCACGGCCCCGTGGGAAAGGGACGACGTCGCCATGGCAGACCACCTGGAAGCATCCGTCACTCTGCCGAGCGATCCGGCCTCGGTCTCCGCCGCCCGTTCCTACGTGGTCGGCACCCTGGCGGAGTGGGGCCTGCCGTCCGACACCGATGTCGCCGACACCGTACGGCTCATCGTCTCCGAACTCGCCACGAACGCCGTACAGCACACCTTCGGCCAGTCACCCACCTTCACGGTCGACGTCGCGCTGCACCATGACGAACACCTGCGCATCGGCGTCACGGACAGCCATCCCCGCTTCCCGAAGAGACTGCCCGCCGCGGTCCAGCAGGACAACGGCCGCGGCATGGTCATCATCCGCTGCCTCACCGCCGAGTGCGGCGGCAGACTCCGCGTCCGCCCCACGCGCGAGGGCGGCAAGACGGTCTCGATCGAACTGCCCTGGACGATCCCGGCGACCCCGGTACCGGCGGGCCCCCAGGAGCCGTGACCCTCCGGGCGGGGCGGGGCGTTCCCGGCCCGGTCAGGCGGCGCCGCGACAGACACGCGGCGAGCAGGGCCTCGAACTCCCGCCGGTCCGGGGGGGCGCGGCACCATGCGGATCAGCGGCTGCCCGTACATCTCCACCGGCGGCAGCCGCGAGAAGGTCCGGCGAGCGCGTGCCTCGGCTCCCTCGCCGGCCGGTCGTCGTCGGCGACTGGGACGCGCACGTAGGTACCTCCGGCGGCCGGGGAGGAACCGAGCCGCAGGGGGCCGCCGGTGAGCCATGCCGAGCCGTGCCGGGGCGGACTGCTGGGAGAGCGTGGGCGGCGCGTGCCCGAGTCTCGGCGGGCGGCCGGGTGATCGTGCCGGCCTCCGTCACCGGCACGTCGGGACGCCGCCGGACTGGCCGTCATGTCGGGCGCCGGCGTCATGCGGTCGCGCACGACCCCCCGCCCCGCGCCGACGCGGTCTGCGGGCCGACGTCGCGGCCGGGCCGGGTCTGACCCCGTGGCGGGGGCGCTTCGGGCGCGAGGCGGTGCCTATGCGCCCCAGTTCGGCGCCTCACCGCCGGGACACTTCGGGGGCCCACTCAGGCGTCGACGCGGTCTGCGGGGCGGCGTCGACGGGCGGAGCCTCGGTGCAGGCCGCTCTGGCGGTGTCCGGCGTCGCGGCCGGTCTGGCCGGTGGCGGGGACGCTTCGGGCGCGAGGTGGCGCCTATGCGCCCCAGTTCGGCGCCTCACCCAGGCGCTGACGCAGTCTGAGGGGCGGCGTCGCGGGCGGAGCCACGGTGCAGGCTGCCCTGGCAACAGCCCGCGTCGATGTCGGGTCTGGCCCGTGGCGGGGGTGCTTCGGGCGCGAGGGGGCGCCTATGCGCCCCAAGTTCGACGTCCTACCGCCGAGACACTTCGGGGGGCCCACCCAGGCGTAAACGCGGTCTGCGGGGCGGCGTCGGCGGGCGGAGCCTTGGTGCAGGCCGCTCTGGCGGTAGCCGGCGTTCGCGGCCGGTCTGGCCCGTGCCGGGGTCGAGCCGGGGCGCGAGGCGGTGCCTGCGCGCCCCAGCTCGACGTCACAGCCCCCGGAACGCTTCGGCAGCCACCCGGGCGCCGGGCGGAGCCGCGGTTCCGGGGTCTCACCCATGGCTCGCTTCGGCCGGCCCCCAGGCGCCCCGGCGGCGACGGCGGCCCTGCTGCTGGAGCCGCTCCCGGTGTGAGGGCGGGTCAGCTGACCCGGCCGTACCAGACGCTCTTCGTCCAGATCTTCTCGAGCTTCACCACGTCCCCGGTCTTCGGGGCGTGCCAGATCTTGCCGTGACCCGCGTAGATGCCGACGTGGTAGACGTACGAACCCGAGTGGAAGAAGACCAGGTCGCCCGCCTTGCGGCTCCTGGAGGAGATGTGGTGCGTCTTGTTGTACTGCTGGGCGGCGGTGCGCGGCAGCTTCTTGCCGGCCTTCTTGAAGGAGTAGAGCGTCAGCCCGGAGCAGTCGAACCGGCGCGGACCGGTGGCTCCCCATGCGTAGGGCGCGCCCTTCTTGGAGGCCGCGACCTTGAGTGCTTGAGTCGCCATCGTCGCGGCGGAGGCGTCGGTGGCGAAACCGGGCAACGCGATCGAGCCGCCCACGGCGGCGAGGGTCAGAGCCGAGGCCGTGCCGGCCCGGGCCATCAGCGACGGGACACGATTGAGCGCAGTCATGCGCAACCCTTCGTCAGCCGCCTGTGAAGGATGACCTGTCGGATTCGGGCTGGCGAAGTTGCCCGGCCGCGTTGCCACGGCTTCACCCCAAGGGTCACCCGGAGCCGACGACCGTCCGTGTCGTACGGACGAACATCTGTTCCGGCGACCCGCCTTGCTTGGGTCCTCCACTCCTGCCGATCCACTCCGTCGACCGGTCATCCAGGCGGCGGCAGGATTCGGCGTCCGCCCGGATCGCCCCGCCGCGGTGGCGGGGGCTTGTCGTCGACACGGATCTTGGCTCACGACTGTCCGAAAATCCCAACGGAATCGGGGATTTGTGGCGTTACTCACCACTCACCCGTTCGGGTGAACACTGCTCTGTTCGAGCGTCCGTCAGATCCCGGACGTAGCCCCCGACCTGGGGCGAAGCGGCTCCCGGCGGCCAACGCGGTGGCGCCTGGCGCAACTCGGGAGGCCCGGAAAACGATCTGGAAGTACACCGGTCGGCGGTACGTCGTTCGGGCCGTTTCAACTCCCCTCCGAACGACGCGTGTCGACGCGCGGGGCCAGCCGGGCCGGCGGGGCGTCCGCCTCAGCCGACGCCGTCCGGCGGGAGCGCGACGCGAGCGGCCCGGCGCTCACCGTCCAGCACCCGCAACGCCCGTGCCAGCGTGTCCCCGTGCAGCTCCGTCTCGCCCCGCTGGTGCATCAGCGCGAGCGCGTCCCGCAGCTCTGCCGCCTTGCGCACCAGCGCCTGGGCCGCGCGCAGCCCGCGGTAGGTGTCCCCGGGCCGGGCCGGGTTGATGCGGCCCAGCAGGTCGACCGCCTCCAGGTAACGGTCGATCAACTCGCCCTCGGCGCGGGTCAGCGCGGGCAGGGGCGGCAGGTCCGGCTGCATGGGCGGCTCACCTCGCGTCCGGTGCGCCGGGCGTGTCCCGGCGGCTCGGCACGATGCCGTCCACCAGACCGTAGGCGACCGCCCCGGCGGCGTCCAGGATCAGGTCGCGCTCCAGGTCCTCGTGGACCTGCCCGGCCGTGCGCCCCGTGTGCCGCGCGAGCATCTCCGCGAGCGTCGCGCGGATCCGGGTCAGCTCCTCCGCCTGGATGAGCAGGTCGCTGGGCTGTCCGCGCACCGGCTCGGGCAGCGCGGGCTGCTCCAGCACCATGCGGGCGCCGGGCAGCGTGAACCTCTTGCCCGGGGTGCCGGCCGCGAGCAGCACCGCGGCCGAGGCGGAGGCCTGGCCCAGGCAGTAGGTCGCCACGTCGCAGCCGACGTACCGCATCACGTCGTAGATCGCCGTCATGGCGTCGAACGAGCCGCCCGGCGAGTTGACGTACAGCGTGATGTCCCGGTCCGGCGCCGCGTGCTCCAGGTACATGAGCTGTGCGGTCACGTCGTTGGCCGCCACGGTGTCGACCGGCGTGCCGAGGAAGACGATCCGGTCCTCGAAGAGCTTCGCGTACGGATCGAGGGTGCGCACGGTGCTCCCGGTGCGTTCGGTGAACTCGGGCAGGACATGGCGGGCGGACGGTCGGGACATGGACGTACCCCTCCTCATGGCGAGGCCCCGATGGGCTCGGCTTCTGTAAAAAATGTACAGGACGTACGTGACGTTATGATGGGGGTATGGCCTACGAGATTCCGGTGACGCAAGCCAGGGCTGAACTCGCCGACCTGATCAACCGCGTGGTGTACGGCGGTGAGCGCGTCGTCGTGACCCGGCACGGCAAGCCGCTGGTCGCGCTGGTCTCGGCCGCCGACCTGGAACGGCTGGACGCCCTGGAGGAGCCGGCCGAGGAGCAGATCATCAGCTCCGTCTCCGGCGTCCACGAGGCCGGTTCCGCCCCCCGCGAACAGCGGCGCTTCGGGATCGCGGCGGAGCACCGACGGCCGGGCGCCTCCTGAGCCCCGCGTCCCCACGGGGGCCCATCGGCCGGTCATGAGCCGGCCAAGGTCTGGTTAACGTCGTTGAAACTCCGGCGTTCTAGCCTGCCCATCCACGCCACCAGGGGTTTTTCTGCCCCGGATTGACGAAACTCCGGCAATTTGTCTGTGTGTTACATCTGTCCCCGTCGTGGTGGCCGCGGCGACCGGACCCCGCACGGTCCGGAGCAAGGACTGTGAGGTGGGACGTGCAACTGACCCCGCATGAGCAAGAGAGGCTGCTGATCCATGTGGCGGCCGACGTGGCCGAGAAGCGCAGGGCCCGCGGGCTCAGGCTCAACCACCCGGAAGCGGTCGCCCTCATCACGTCGCACGTCCTGGAGGGCGCGCGGGACGGCCGCACCGTCGCCGAGCTGATGTCCTCCGGCCGCAAGATCCTGACCAGGGACGACGTGATGGACGGGGTCGCCGAGATGATCCATGACGTCCAGGTGGAGGCCACCTTCCCGGACGGCACCAAGCTCGTCACCGTCCACGAGCCGATCGTCTGAGGGGCCGCGATGATTCCCGGAGAGATCCTGTTCGCGGACGGCCCCGTCGTGTGCAACGCGGGCCGCGAGGTCACCAGGCTGACCGTCCTCAACGCCGCCGACCGGCCGGTCCAGGTCGGCTCCCACTACCACTTCGCCGAGGCCAACCCCGGTCTGGGATTCGACCGCGCCGCCGCCCGCGGCAAGCGGCTCAACGTCGCCGCCGGCACCGCCGTCCGCTTCGAGCCCGGCATCCCCGTGGCGGTCGAGCTCGTGCCCCTGACCGGCGCCCGGATCGTGCCGGGGCTGCGCGGGGAGACCGGAGGAGCCCTCGATGCCTGAGATCTCCCGCGCCGCCTACGCCGACCTGTTCGGCCCCACCACCGGCGACCGCATCCGGCTTGCCGACACCGACCTGCTCATCGAGATCGAGGAGGACCGCTGCGGCGGCCCCGGCGGCTCCGGGGACGAGGCGGTCTTCGGCGGCGGCAAGGTCATCCGCGAGTCCATGGGCCAGTCCCGCGCCACCCGCGCCGAGGGCACCCCCGACACCGTGATCACCGGCGCCGTCGTCGTCGACCACTGGGGCGTCGTGAAGGCCGACGTCGGCATCCGCGACGGCCGGATCACCGCCCTCGGCAAGGCCGGCAACCCGGACACCATGGACGGCGTCCACCCGGACCTCGTCATCGGCCCCGAGACCGAGATCATCGCCGGCAACGGGCGCATCCTGACCGCCGGCGCCATCGACGCGCACGTCCACTTCATCTGCCCGCAGGTGGCCGACGAGGCGCTGGCCTCCGGCGTCACCACCCTGGTCGGCGGCGGCACCGGACCCGCCGAGGGCTCCAAGGCCACCACGGTCACCCCCGGCCCCTGGCACCTGGCCCGGATGCTGGAGGCGATGGAGGCCTACCCCGTCAACGTCGGCTTCCTCGGCAAGGGCAACACCGTCAGCCACGAGGCGATGCTCTCCCAGATCCGCGGCGGCGCCGTCGGGCTCAAACTGCACGAGGACTGGGGCTCCACGCCCGCCGTCATCGACGCGGCGCTCACGGTCGCCGACCGCACCGGCATCCAGGTCGCCATCCACACCGACACCCTGAACGAGGCCGGGTTCGTCGGCGACACCCTCGCCGCCATCGCGGGCCGGGGCATCCACTCGTACCACACCGAGGGCGCCGGCGGCGGCCACGCCCCGGACATCATGACGGTCGTCTCGCAGCCGAACGTCCTGCCCAGCTCCACCAACCCGACCCGGCCCTTCACCGTCAACACGACCGAGGAACACCTCGACATGCTGATGGTGTGCCACCACCTCAACCCGGCCGTCCCCGAGGACCTGGCGTTCGCCGAGTCCCGGATCCGGCCCTCCACCATCGGCGCGGAGGACATCCTCCACGACCTCGGCGCGATCTCGATCATCTCCTCCGACTCCCAGGCGATGGGGCGCGTGGGCGAGGTGATCCTGCGCACCTGGCAGACGGCCCACGTCATGAAGCGCCGGCGCGGCGCCCTGCCGGGCGACGGCCGCGCCGACAACCACCGGGTCCGGCGCTATGTCGCCAAGTACACGATCAACCCCGCGCTCGCCCAGGGCCTCGCCGCCGAGACCGGCTCCGTCGAGACCGGCAAACTCGCCGACCTGGTGCTGTGGGAACCCGCCTTCTTCGGGGTCAAGCCGCTCCTGGTCATCAAGGGCGGGCAGATCGCGTACGCGCAGATGGGCGACGCCAACGCCTCCATCCCCACCCCGCAGCCGATCCTGCCCCGCCCGATGTACGGCGCCATCGGCCGGGCGCCCGCCGCCAACTCCGTCAACTTCGTGTCGGACCTGGCGATCGAGGACGGGCTGCCGGAACGGCTGGGGCTCGGCAAGCGGTTCGCGGCGATCCGGTCCACGCGCGCGGTCACCAAGGCCGACATGCGCGAGAACGACGCCCGGCCGGACGTCCGGATCGACCCCGACAGCTTCGCCGTGCACATCGACGGCGAACTCGTCGAGGCCGCCCCGGCCGCCGAACTGCCCATGGCCCAGCGCTACTTCCTCTTCTGATGTCCAGGGCAGCACTGCTCGTCCTGGCCGACGGCCGCTTCCCCGCCGGAGGGCACGCGCACTCCGGCGGGGCGGAGGCCGCCGTCAGGGCGGGCCGCGTCACCGACGCGCCGAGCCTGGAGGAGTTCTGCCGGGGCCGGCTGCACACCGCCGGGCTGGTCGCGGCGGCACTGGCGGCGGCGGCCGTCCTCGGCGCCGACCCGGGAGAGCTGGACGCGGCGGCCGACGCGCGTACGCCGTCCCCGGCCCTGCGGGCCGCCGCGCGACGCCTCGGCCGGCAGCTGCTGCGGGCCGCCAGGGCGACCTGGCCGTCCGCCGAACTGGACGCCGTGGCCCGCCGGTTCCCCAAGGGCGCCCACCAGCCCGTCGTGCTCGGCCTCGCCGCCCGGGCCGCCGGGCTCGCTCCCGGGGACGCGGCCCACTGCGCGGTGTACGAGAGCGTGAGCGGACCGGCGACGGCCACCGTGCGGCTGCTCAGCCTCGACCCGTTCGACGCGGCCGGCGTCCTCGCCCGGCTGGCCCCCGAGCTGGACCGCGTGGCGGACTGTGCCGTGGAGGCGGCGCGGAGGGTGGCCGACGAGGGGGCCGACGCGCTGCCCGCGGCCTCCGCGCCCCTGCTGGAGGTGGACGCGCAGTGGCATGCGGGCTGGCCCGTGCGGCTGTTCGCGTCATGAGTCCGCCCACCCGCACGCGCGACGCGCCCGGCCGAGAACCCACCGATCACAGGAGCCGTACATGCACCTCGACCACACCCACCCCGCCCCCGCCGCCCTCAGTGCGGACGCGCGCCGCCCCGACGGGACCCGCCGCGCCCTGCGGATCGGGCTCGGCGGCCCGGTCGGCTCGGGCAAGACCGCCACCGTCGCCGCCCTCTGCCGGGCGCTGCGCGACGAGTTGTCCCTCGCCGTCGTCACCAACGACATCTACACCCGCGAGGACGCCGAGTTCCTGCTCCGGGAGGCCGTGCTGCCGCCCGAGCGGATCACCGCCGTCGAGACGGGCGCCTGCCCGCACACCGCGATCCGCGACGACATCTCCGCCAACCTCGAAGCGGTGGAGGACCTGGAGGACGCGGTCGGCCCCCTGGACCTGATCCTCGTCGAGTCCGGCGGCGACAACCTCACCGCCACCTTCTCCAAGGGGCTCGTGGACGCCCAGGTCTTCGTGATCGACGTGGCCGGCGGCGACGACATCCCGCGCAAGGGCGGACCCGGTGTCACCACCGCCGACCTCCTCGTCGTCAACAAGACCGACCTCGCCCCGCACGTCGGCTCCGACCTCGCCCGGATGGCCGCCGACGCCAAGGCGCAGCGGGGCGAACTCCCCGTCGTCTTCCAGTCGTTGCGCGGCGAGACGGGTGTCGCCGACGTGGCCGCCTGGGTCCGTGAGCGGCTCGCCGCGTGGACGGCGTGACCGTCACCGGGGTCCGGGGACGCGCCCGGATCGTCGCCCGTGCCGACGGCCGCGGCGGGACGGCCCTGCCCGTCCTGGACGGCGAGGGCCCCCTGGCGCCGCGCCGCACCCGGTCGGCCGGAGCCGAGGCGAGGGTCATGGTCGTCGGCGCCATGAGCGGGCCGCTCGGCGGTGACCGCTTCACCCTGGACGCACGGGTGGAGGAGGGCGCCCGGCTGCACGTCGGGTCGGCCGCCGCCACCCTCGCGCTGCCGGGCCAGGCCAAGGGCGAGGCCCGTTACGACGTCCGGCTGGAGGTGGCCGCCGGTGCCGAACTGCACTGGCTGCCCGAGCAGTTGATCTCCGCGGGCGGCAGCGACCTGCGCGTCACCACCCGGGCCGACCTCGCCGCCGGCGCCCGGTTCGTGCTGCGCGAGGAGCAGGTGCTGGGGCGGGCCGGGGAGGCGCCCGGACGCCTCACCAGCCGGCTCACCGTACGGGTCGCGGGGCGGACCGTACTGGACCAGGAACTGGCCTGCGGACCCGGCGCACCGGGCGGCTGGGACGGGCCGGCCGTGCTGTCGGGGTGCCGTGCCGTGGGGCAGCTCGTCGTCGTCCGACCCGAGTTCACCGAAGCCCCGGTGGCCGCGCGGATGCTGGGGGAGCACGCCTCGCTGGTACCCCTGGCCGGGCCCGCCGCCCTTGTCACCGCCGTCGCACCGGATGCGCTGCGACTGCGCGGGCTCCTGGACGAGGCACTGGCCGAGCTCGGCTGAGGCAGCCGGGCCGTCCGGTGAAGCCGTCGGGCCGCCCGAGGGACCGAACATGATCGTCCGGTTATCGGATTGGTAAAGATAGGTGACGACCCCTGTTCTCAGCCGACTCACAGCCGAGAGGATCCCCGCCTGACAACTCGCAGCGAGGTACGGGGAGGGGCCCACTTGAGGGAGAACAGACCGAAGAGCCGCCTGATGGCACTCGGTTCCGCTGGAGCACTCGTCACCGCCACCCTGATCGCCGGCGTGGTCTCGGCTCCCACGGCCGGCGCCACCGGCAGGCCCGCGCAGGACCGGGAGGCCAAGGGCGCCGAGATCGCCGCCGCCCGGGCCGCCAAGACGGGCATCGACTGGCAGGACTGCCCGGCCGACTGGGGGCTGGAGAAGCCCATCCAGTGCGGCTGGGTCAGCGTGCCGCTCGACTACGCCCACCCCTACGGCAAGCAGATCAAGCTCGCCGTGGACCGCATCGGCAACACCGGCACCAAGAAGGAGCGCCAGGGCGCGCTGGTCTACAACCCGGGCGGCCCCGGCGGCTCCGGTCTGCGCTTCCCGCGCCGGGTCACCACCAAGGCCCCGGTGTGGGCGAACGTGGCCAAGGCCTACGACTTCGTCGGGTTCGACCCGCGCGGCGTCGGCCACTCCGCGCCCATCTCCTGCATCGACCCGCAGGAGTCCGTCAAGGCACCCAAGATGGACCCGGTGCCCGACACCGAGGCCGACAAGACCGCGCAGCGCAAGCTGGCCCGCGAGTACGCGGAGGGCTGCGCCGAACGCAGCGGCGCGATGCTGCCGCACATGACCACGCCGAACACCGCCCGCGACCTCGACGTCATCCGGGCCGCGCTGGGCGAGAAGAAGCTCAACTACCTCGGCGTCTCCTACGGCACCTACCTGGGCGCCGTCTACGGCACGCTCTTCCCGGGCCACGTCCGCCGCATGATCGTGGACAGCGTGGTCAACCCCTCCCGCGAGAAGATCTGGTACGAGGCCAACCTCGACCAGGACGTCGCCTTCGAGGGCCGCTGGAAGGACTGGCAGGACTGGGTCGCCGCCAACGACGCCGCCTTCCACCTCGGCACCACCCGCGCCGCCGTCCAGGACAAGTGGCTCCAGCTGCGCGCCACCGCCAAGAAGAGCCCGATCGGCGGGGTCGTCGGCCCGGCCGAGCTGATCTCCTTCTTCCAGGGCGCGCCGTACTACGACTCCTCCTGGGTGCCGGTCGCCACCGTGTTCAGCAAGTACTTCGCCGGTGACACCCAGGCGCTGGTCGACGCCGCCGCCCCCGACCTGTCGGACACGGCCGGCAACATCAGCGCGGAGAACGGCAACGCCGTCTACACCGCCGTCGAGTGCGCCGACGCCAAGTGGCCCACCAGCTGGCAGAAGTGGAACCGGGACAACACCCGGCTCAACAAGGACTACCCGTTCCTGACCTGGGCCAACGCCTGGATGAACCTGCCCTGTGCCACATGGCCGGCCAAGCAGCACACCCCGGTCGAGGTCAGGACGCACCAGGGACTGCCGAAGGTCCTGATCGTGCAGTCCACGCGGGACGCCGCCACTCCGTACGCGGGCGCCGTCGAACTGCACAAGCGCTTCAAGGGCTCCCGCCTGATCACCGAGAAGAACGCGGGCTCCCACGGCGTGACCAGCCTGGTCAACCCGTGCATCAACCAGCGCGTCGACGCCTACCTGCTCGACGGCACGCTGGACGGCAAGGACGTGACCTGCGCGCCGCACGCCACGCCCAAGCCGTGACCGCACCGGCACAGTGACGAGGGGCGGCCGGACCTTCCCGGCCGCCCCTCTCCCATGCGGCCCTCCCGCCCGGCCGCCCTCCCGTACGGTGGCTAAGCCGTGCGCCAGGCGTCCTCCGCCGCGTAGTCGAACAGGTCCGGGTACGCCTGGGCGAGCACCGGGAAGACCTCCCGCCAGTCCCGGCCGCGCAGCGCCCCGGTCAGCCACTCCACCGTCTCCGGCAGGCTCTCGGCGTACGACACCACCGGCTTGTAGCCCAACTCCCGCTCGGCGGCGGACATGTCGAACACCACCGGCCCCGGCACCGACCACGGGGTCGCGCCCACCGAGCCCTCGGGCGGCCCGTCGAGGTACGCGGTCCGGGTCTCCACCCCCATCACGCCGTCGATCGCGGCACCGATCCCGGCGACCGTCGGCGCCTGGCCGTCACAGGCGTTGAGCACCCGGGAGCCCGGCCGGGCCGCCGCCAGCCGCACCAGTTCGGCGATGTTCCGGACACTCGCCGGATGGAACCGGCTCTCGCCCCGGTACGCCAGCACCCGCTCGCGCCGCCCGTCCAGGTTCCGCCGCACGAAGTACAACTCGCGCGGCAGCGAGCTGTACGGCCCGTGCACCGCGCCCGCCCGCAGCACGGTGACCGGCAGCCCGGCGCCGGGAGCGAGGAGTTCCCGTTCCAGCGCGGCCTTGCGGGTGCTGTAGGTGGCCTCGCCCGGAGCGACCGTCGGCTGGGTCTCGGGAACCGGCACCGGGTAGCCGGGGAAGCCGTCCGGCTCGCCCATCGTGTCGAAGCCCCGTCCCGCGCCGTCCTCGTACACGGACACGCTGGAGATCACCACCGCCGAGCCGATCCGGCCCGCGAGCCCCGTCACCTGCCGTGCGTGCCCGGCGTCGTAGGCGACCACGTCGACCAGCAGGTCGCAGCCGTCGCCCACCACCGCCGCCAGGGCCGTGCCGTCGGCGCGGTCCAGCCGTACCGTCCGCACCCCCTCGTCCCACGCCGCGTCCCGGCCGCCGCCGCGTGAGGCGGCCGTCACCGCCCAGCCGTCCCGCGCCAGCGCCTCCACCACCGGACGCCCGATCTGCCCGCTCGCCCCGATCACCACAGCTGTCTTCATACGCCGAGCCTAGGCATCCGGACCCGGCCCGCCACCGTCCTTCTGCCGACAGCAGAGGTCAACTGAGCGGCGCCCGCGGGAACCTGCGCCGTGCGCTCTGCTCCGCCGCCTGCCGCTCCTTGACGACGGCCGCGTACTCGTCGACGTACTCCTGCCCGGACAGCGCCAGGATGGCGTAGACGATCTCGTCGGTGACCGCCCGCAGCACGGTCTTCTGATGCTCCATGCCGGCGTAGCGCGAGAAGTCCAGGGGCTCGCCGAAGCGGATGGTCACCGGGTGGAGCCTGGGGACGACCTTCCCGGGCGGCTGTGCCTCGAACGTGCCGATCATCGCGCACGGCACCACCGGGACGCCTGCCGTGAGGGCCATCACGGCGACCCCGACCTTGCCCTTGTAGAGCCTGCCGTCGTGCGACCGGGTGCCCTCCGGGTAGATGCCGAGCAGTTCCCCCCTGTGCAGCACCCCGAGCCCCTCACGGATCGCGGCCTGCCCCGCCTCCTTGCCGGAGCGGTCCACCGGGATCTGCCCGGCGCTGCGGAAGAAGAACGCCGTGAGCCGGCCCTTCACGCCGGGCCCCGTGAAGTACTCCGCCTTGGCGAGGAAGGTGATGCGGCGCTTCAGTATCGCCGGCATCAGGAAGTGGTCGGAGAACGACAGGTGGTTCCCGGCGATGATCGCCGGACCCGAGGCGGGCACGTGCTCCAGACCTTCGATCCGGGGCCGGAAGACCACCCTGAGCAGCGGGCCGAGGACCACGTACTTGAGCAGGTAGTAGAACACGGCTCGCTCCTCACTCTGCCGGCTCCCCTTCGAACCGGCGTTTTCCCGCGTCGACCCGGGATCGGCGGGCATGGGCTGACGTGCGCTTGCCGTCATCTGTAGCCATGTTCAGGGGGTCTTATGCTGGCCCGTTGCCGAATCGGCTGATGGCCGGTCAGAACCGGGGACCGCATGGACCGGCGGCTCCCGAACGGTGGCTGCCGTCGACGGGAGGCAGAGTGGTCCCGAGGCCGCGGCGGCCGACGCCGGATCGTCCGGTCCGGGCGGGCCTGCGGAGGTGCGTGACGTGATCCCCTACCAGGACGGCAACGCCCAGTCGGACGCACCGACCACGTTCGTGGTGACCATGCCTCTCGGGCGGCCGCCCGCACCGCTCGCCCGAGGCCGCCCCGCACCACGGGAACCCGGCGTGCCCCCGCACGCCGGCCGCATCCGGCCCTCGTACGATGTCCCCGATGACCGGCACCCGAGCACACGCCCCGCGACCGCCCCAGCGGCGGCACCGCGGGCTGCTCGTGCTCGCCCTGCTGGCAGGACTGCTCGGGATGCACGCGCTGGCGCCCGGCGGGGGCATGGCTCACGCCGGACACCCCGGGCACGCCCGGGCCGGGTACGGCGCGGTCGCCGTCAGCGCGCCGGACGACTGCCCGGACGCCGCCGGTCACTGCGGCGGCGAGCGGCTGCACCACGCCGACCCCAGCTGTGCCTCGGGCGCCCTCGACGGCGGGCCCCGGCTGCCCGTGCCGGCCGCCGGCCCGGTGGCCGTCGTCGCACCGGCCGCCTGTCCGCGCCCCGGTCCGGCCACCGCGCCGGACGGCGCCCGTGCCCCGCCCGATCTGGCGGAACTCCAACTCCTGCGGATCTAGAGCCGCCCCGGCCGCCCGCCTGCCCCGGCGCAGGCGCCGCGGTCGTGTCCACGCGCGCCCGAAATCCCTTCAGGAACAGCAGGAGTTACCCGTATGACCATCCGTACCCTGACGCGCCGTGCCGCCCTGGCCGCGGTCGCCGTGACCGGCGCCCTCGTCCTGGCCGCCTGCGGCGGCGACAACGCCGGCGCGGGCGGCGGCCACACCGGCCACGGCCCCTCCGCCACCGCGAGCGCGCCGGCCGCTCCCGGCGCGTCGGCCACCGCGCACAACGCCCAGGACGTCTCCTTCGCGCAGGGCATGATCCCGCACCACCGGCAGGCCCTGGAGATGGCGAAGCTCGCCGGCGGCCGGGCCTCCTCGGCGCGGGTGAAGGACCTCGCCTCGCGCATCGAGAAGGCGCAGGACCCGGAGATCCGCACCATGACCGGCTGGCTGACGTCCTGGGGCAAGCAGGTCCCCATGGCCGGCATGGACCACTCCGGCCACTCCGGGATGTCTGACATGCCCGGCATGATGAGCGAGGCCGACATGACGGCCCTGGAGAAGGCCACCGGCAAGGACTTCGACACCAAGTTCCTGTCGATGATGGTCGACCACCACAAGGGCGCCGTCGAGATGGCCACCACCGAGAAGGAGAAGGGCCGGTACGGCCCCGCCAAGGCCATGGCGGACGCCATCGTCACCGCGCAGAACGCCGAGATCAAGGAGATGAGGCAGCTCCTCGGCACGGAGTGACGGCACGGCGTGCGGGGACCTGTGCCGGCACCGGTCCCCGCACGCCCCTCAGGCCAGCACCTTCTCCAGGGCCGCCAGCGCCGACCGCAGCTCCTCCGCGGTGATCGTCAGCGGCGGCGCCAGCCGGATCGTGGACCCGTGGGTGTCCTTGACCAGGACCCCCTCGCGCATCAGGCGCTCGCTGATCTCCCGGCCGGTGCCGAGGGAGGGGTCGACGTCCACGCCGGCCCACAGCCCGCGCGAGCGGAAACCGGTCACGCCCTTGCCGGTCAGCTCGGTCAGCCCGTCCCGCAGGACCACACCCAGCTCGGCCGCCCGGCGCTGGAACTCACCGGTCTCCAGCAGCTCGACCACGGCCGTGCCGACCGCCGCGGCGAGCGGATTGCCGCCGAACGTCGAACCGTGCTCGCCCGGGTGCAGCACCCCCAGCACCTCGCGCCGGGCCACCACCGCCGACACCGGCACGATGCCGCCGCCGAGCGCCTTGCCGAGCAGCAGCACGTCCGGCACGACGTCCTCGTGCTCGACGGCGAGGGTGCGGCCCGTCCGGCCGAGGCCCGACTGGATCTCGTCCGCGATGAACAGGCAGCCCGCGCGGCGGGTCAGCTCCCGCACCCCGGCGAGGTAGCCGTCGTCCGGGACGATCACCCCGGCCTCGCCCTGGATCGGCTCGATCAGCACCGCGGCCGTCGTGTCGTCGACGGCCGCCTCCAGCGCGGCCAGGTCGTTGTACGGCACGATCCGGAAACCGGGCGTGAACGGTCCGAAACCGGCCCGGGCCGTCTCGTCCGTGGAGAAGCTGACGATGGTCGTCGTACGGCCGTGGAAGTTCTCCGCCGCGACCACGATCGTCGCCTGTCCGGCCGGGACGCCCTTCACGTCGTACGCCCACTTGCGGGCCACCTTGATCCCGCTCTCCACCGCCTCCGCGCCGGTGTTCATCGGCAGCACCATGTCCAGGCCGGTCAGCTCCGCGAGCCGCTCGGCGAAGGAGGCCAGCCGGTCGTTGTGGAAGGCGCGGGAGGTGAGGGTCAGCCGGTCGAGCTGGCGGTGCGCCGCCTCGATCAGGGCCGGGTGGCGGTGGCCGAAGTTGAGGGCCGAGTAGCCGGCCAGCATGTCGAGGTAGCGGTTGCCCTCGACGTCCTCCACCCAGGTGCCCTCGGCACGGGCCACCACCACGGGCAGCGGATGGTAGTTGTGCGCGAGAACCGGCTCCTCCGCGCGGATCAGGTCGTCGGACGTACGGGTGCGCGCGGGTGCGGTCATCAGCGGATCTCCTGGGTGCAGCACTTGATGCCGCCGCCGGCCTTGTGGAACTCGGACAGGTCGACGGGGACGGGGACGTAGCCGTGGCCGGCCAGACGCTCGGCGAGCGCCTCGGCCCGCGGCGCGATGAAGACGTTACGGCCGTCGGAGACGGAGTTCAGGCCGAAGGCCATCGCGTCCTCCCGGGTGGCGAGCACCGCGTTCGGGTACAGGCGCTTGAGGACCTCCCGGCTGCCCGGCGAGAAGGCCTCCGGGTAGTAGCAGACGTTGTCGTCGTCGAGGACGAACAGCGCCGTGTCCAGGTGGTAGAAGTAGGGGTCGACCAGGGTCAGGCCGATCACCGGGTGGCCGAGGAACTCCTGTGCCTCCCGGTGCGCCTCGCGCGTCGTGCGGAACCCGGTGCCGGCGAGCACGTACCGGCCCGTCCACACCAGGTCGCCCTCGCCCTCGGTCACCGACTCGGGCCGGTGGACGTCGTAGCCGGCCGCCTTGAACCAGGTGTCGTAGTGCACCGACTCGGGGCGGCGCTCCGGGGCGTGGAACAGGGAGCCGAAGACCCGGCCGCCGACGACGAAGGCCGCGTTGGCGGCGAACACCATGTCCGGCAGGCCGGGGACCGGCTCGACGGAGTCCACGGTGTGGCCGTGGTCGCGGTAGGCGCGGATCAGCTGCTGCCACTGCTCCTGGGCCAGGTCGACGTCGACGGGCTTGTCGGGATGCATCCAGGGGTTGATCGCGTACTGGACGGCGAAGTGCCTGGGTTCACAGACCAGGAACCGCCGGGAACGCGGCACACGAGTTGCGGTCACAGAGGGTTTCCTCCGCTTTCCTGTGTGTCACTGAGGGGTGACACCACGGTAGGAAGAGAGGAAGACGGACGACAAGCGCGAAAAGCTGCGCGGACAGGCAGGATCGCTGCGTGTTGCCGGGGCGCACGCACGACTCCTGCGCGCCGGTCCGGTCACTCGGGCGCCGCGTGGGTGGCACCCGCTTCCGGGCTTTCCGGGAGCAGGTGGGACAGCACCATCACGCTGATCGTCTTCCGGATGAACGGCTCGGCGCGGATCCGCTCCAGCACCTCCTCGAAGTGCTCCACGTCCCGGGCGCGCACGTGCAGCAGCGCGTCGGCGCCACCGGTCACCGTCATGGCCGCCGCGATCTCCGGATGGTTGCGGACGACCTCCGCCAGCCGCCGGGGCGGGGCCGCGCCCTCGCAGTACACCTCGACGTACGCCTCCGTCCGCCAGCCCAGCGCGGACGGCTTGACCGTCGCCGTGAAACCGGTGATCACCCCGGTCTCCCGCAGCCGGTCCACCCGCCGCTTGACCGCGGTGGCGGACAGCCCGATCGCGCCTCCGATCTCGGCGAAGCTGGTCCGCGCGTTCGTCATGAGCGCGGTGATGATCCGGCGGTCCAGCTCGTCGAACGAGGGCGTCCTGCTGTTCATGCGGGCACTGTAGCCAGCCCCGCCCGCCCCGCGCGGCTCACGGCTGGGTGACCACCAGGGCGAGCGTCAGCAGCCCCAGCACCACCCATCCGAACCACAGCCAGCCGTTGCTGCCGAGCGCGACCGTGTAGGCGGTCACGACGACCAGCCCGCCGACCGTGAGCGCCCCCATCGTCCTGGTGGAACCGTTCGTGGAACCGGGCATCGCGACACCCTCCTCATGGTCCGTCCACGACCATGGTGCCCCGGTTCGGGCCGGGAGGGGATAGGTGCGGCCGGCTCCGGCGAGCGGTGCGGCCATCCCTCGTGCGCGGTGCGGCTATCCCTCGCGCGCGTTCAGCGAGGCCAGGTAGGCGTTGTACGCCGCCAGCTCCTTGTCGCCGTCCCGGTCGGCCGCCCGGTCCTCGCGCTTGGCCTGCCGCTGCTCGGAGCGGTACCACTGGAACAGCAGCGCGATCAGCACCAGCACCGACGGGATCTCGCTGAACGCCCAGGCGATGCCGCCCGCCGCGCTCTGGTCGGACAGCGCGTCGATGCCCAGCGAGGCGGGCGGGTGCTGGAAGGTCTCCACCATCGGCGTCGACGCCATCATCAGCGCGATGCCGAAGAACGCGTGGAACGGCATGCCCGCGAACAGCTCCAGCATCCGCATCAGGTGGCCCGGCCGGTGCGGGCCCGGGTCGACACCGATGATCGGCCAGAAGAACACGACACCGACCGCGAGGAAGTGCACCATCATCGCGACGTGCCCGGTCTTCGAGCCCATCAGGAAGTCGAACAGCGGGCTGAAGTAGAGCGCGTACAGGCTCGCGATGAACAGCGGGATGGTGAACGCCGGGTGGGTGATGATCCGCATGTACCGGCTGTGCAGCAGCATCAGCAGCAGCTCACGCGGGCCCTTGCGGCCCCTGCCGGCGGTCGGCAGCGCGCGCAGCGCCAGGGTGACCGGGGCGCCGAGCAGGATGAGGATCGGCGACAGCATGCTGATCACCATGTGCTGCACCATGTGCACGCTGAACATGACCATGCCGTAGTCGTTCAGTCTGGTGCACATCACCAGCGCGATGGTGAGCACGCCGACGACGTACGAGACGGTACGGCTCACCGGCCAGGCGTCCCCGCGCCGCCGCAACCGCACGACACCCCAGCCGTAGAGAGCCAGACCGGCGAGGCAGGCGACGAGGAAGAAGGGGTCCGCCGACCATCCGAGCCCCCGCCCCAGCGTGAACGGCGGCAGATCCATGGTCATGCCGTGTCCGCTGTGATCCATCCGGCGGCTCCTGGTTCGTGGGGGTTGAGCGGTGTCTGTCCACAGCTGTCTGTGTCCGCACCAAGAGTAGAACCGGCCCCGGTCACCGCGGTGACCGGGGCCGGTTCGTCCTCACCCGGACCACTGGATCAGAGAACGCACTCCGCCTCGTCGTAGCGCTCCGCCGGCACGGTCTTCAGCGTCTCCACCGCCTCCGCCAGCGACACCATGACGATGTCGGTCCCGCGCAGCGCCGTCATCCTGCCGAACTCACCCCGGTGCACGGCCTCGACCGCGTGCCAGCCGAAGCGGGTCGCCAGCACCCGGTCGTACGGCGTCGGCGTGCCGCCCCGCTGCACGTGCCCGAGGATCACCGGCCGGGCCTCCTTGCCGAGCCGCTGCTCCAGCTCGACCGACAGCTGCCGCGCGATGCCCGCGAAGCGCTCGTGGCCGTAGACGTCCTTGCCGCCCTCGTCGAACTCCATGGAGCCGGGACGCGGCTTGGCGCCCTCCGCGGCGACCACTATGGCGAACCGCTTGCCGGCCTCGAACCGCTCGCCGACCTTCCGCGTCAACTCGTCGATGTCGAAGGGCCGCTCCGGCACGACCACGGCGTGGGCGCCGGCCGCCATGCCGGAGTGCAGCGCGATCCAGCCGGTGTGCCGGCCCATGACCTCCACGATCAGCACGCGCTGGTGGGACTCGGCGGTGGTCTTCAGCCGGTCCAGGGCCTCGGTCGCCACGGTCACCGCCGTGTCGAAACCGAAGGTGACGTCGGTGACCGCGATGTCGTTGTCGATGGTCTTGGGCACGCCCACGATCGGCAGCCCGGCGTCCGACAGCAGCCGGGCCGCCTTCAGCGTGCCCTCGCCGCCGATCGGGATGATCGCGTCGAGGCCGAGTTCCGCGACATGGCCCTTGGCGCGCTCCACGCCGTCCCGCAGGTGCTCCGGGCGGACCCGGGAGGAGCCGAGGATGGTGCCGCCGCGCGCGAGGATGCCGCCCACGGCGTCCAGGTCGAGCTTCAGGTAGTCGCACTCCAGGAGGCCCTTCCAGCCGTCCCGGAAACCGATGACCTCGTCGCCGTGGTCGGCGACGGCGCGGTGCACGACGGACCGGATGACGGCGTTCAGGCCGGGGCAGTCGCCGCCGGACGTGAGGACACCAATGCGCATAGCCCGAAATACCTTCTCAACGTGGGCCGGGTAACCGGACCACGTTGTCCGGCGGATTCCCGGTCACCCTACCGGCGTGAGGGGGTGGCTCCGTAGCGGGCGTCCGCCTGCTGGACGCGCCCGCACATGTGAGCGGACGGACCGTCAGGCGGGCCCGCCACGAGCCTGCCGGACCACACTGACATCCGGCTGAAGAACGGGTTACGCGGGCTGCTGCGCAGCTGTGCCTACGCGGGCTGCTGCGCAACTGTGCCTACGCAGGCTGCTGCGCAACTGTGCCTACGCAGGCTGCTGCGCAGCCGCGATGCGCTCGTTGCGGAGCGCCTCGTACCAGCGGTCGTCGATCGGCGGCAGCGCGTTGACGTCGAGCGCCAGCTTCAGCAGCAGGTCGGCGATCTGCGGGTTGCGGGCGAGGACCGGCCCGTGCATGTACGTACCGAACACGGTCCCGTTGTACGCGCCCTCCGTGCCGTCCCCGGTGCCGTTGCCCTTGCCGATCTGCACCCGGGCGAAGGGGCGGGCCGTGGCGCCCAGGTGGGTGACGCCCTGGTGGTTCTCGAAGCCGGTCAGCGGGGGCAGACCCAGCTGCGGGTCGATGTCGGCCAGCACGTCCCCGACGCACCGCTCGCCCTCGCCGCGCACGGACACCACGTCGAGCAGGCCGAGGCCCGGCTCGCGCTGACCGAGGTCGTTGATGAACTCGTGGCCGAGGATCTGGTAGCCGGCGCAGACCGAGAAGACGATCGCGCCGTTCTCCACCGCCCGGTGCAGGTGCCCGTCCCGGCGCAGCCGCTCGGCCGCGAGCCGCTGCGGACGGTCCTCGCCGCCGCCGATGAGGTAGATGTCGCCGGAGGTCGGGATCGGCTGGTCGCTGCGCACGTCGAGGCGGGCCACGTCCAGGCCGCGCTGCCGGGCCCGGCGCTCCACGACGAGCGCGTTGCCCTGGTCGCCGTAGGTGCTCAGCAGGTCCGGGTAGATCCACACCAGCCGCAGTTGGTTGTCGCTCATGAGGTGATCGCCCTTCGAGATCAGAAGATCAGTTGCCGACGCGGCGGCGCAGGTCCTGGAACGCGGTGTAGTTCGCGATGACCTCGATCCGGCCCGGCGGGCACATCTGCACGGCCTGGTCGAGGTTGTCGCAGACCTGGAAGTGCTGGTTGGCGACCTCCAGACGGACGGCGAGGTCCAGCTTCCGGTCGCCGATCACGAAGATCGGGTGTCCGGTCAGCCGGGTGTAGTCGACGTCCCACAGCCAGGAGGTGTCGGTGCCGTCGGCGCCGCGCGCGTTCACGGACAGGATCACCGGGGCGGGCGGCGGGTCGATCAGGGAGAACGTCTCCAGCCAGCCGGCCGGGTTCTTGGCCAGCAGCAGCCTGAGGTCGCGGTTCTGGAACTGGACGACGTCGTACCGGCCGGCCACCGCCTGCACCTGGTACATCCGCTCCAGGGCGACCTGCGGCGGCACCCCGAAGACGGCGGCGACGGCCGCGGAGGAGGCCGCGTTCGCCTTGTTGGCACGGCCTGGCAGCTGGAGGTGGATCGGCCAGGCGGACCCGTGCGGGTCCAGCACGTGGTCCCCGGACAGCGCCCAGGTCGGCGTCGGCCGCCGGAACCCGCACTCACCGCAGAACCAGTCGTCACCCGGGCGCTGCATCACGCCACCGCACGACGGGCAGGACCAGGCGTCGTCCTTCCACATCTGCCCGGCCGCGACCCAGATCACGTTCGGGGACGAGGACGCGGCCCACACCACCAGCGGGTCGTCGCAGTTGGCGACGATGACGGCCTTGGAGCCGGCCAGGCCCTCCCGCCAGTTCTCGGCGAGCATCCGGGTCTCGGCGGCGCGGTCGAGCTGGTCACGGGAGAGGTTGAGCAGGGCGATGCACTTCGGGCTGGTGTCCCGGGCCACACCGGCCAGGTACTTCTCGTCGACCTCGATGACACCGAACTTGGCGTCCGAACCGCCCGCCAGCGCGGAGGTGATGCCGGCCGGCATGTTGGCGCCCAGCGCGTTCGACACGACCGGGCCCGCGGCGCGCAGCGCCTCGGCGATGAGCCGGGTGGTCGTGGTCTTGCCGTTGGTCGCCGACACCAGGACGACGTCCAGGTTCTGGGCGAGCCGGGCGAGCAGGTCGGGGTCGAGCCTCAGTGCGACCCGGCCGCCGATCACCGATCCGCTGCCGCGCCCCGCGGCGCGGGACGCCGCAGCTACCGCCTTGCCCGCGGTCACGGCCAGCTTGGCCCGCGGCGTGAGCGGGTCCGAGTTGCCTGCCATCAGTTCTCGATCCTCCTTGCGTACGCGCCGCGCCTGGGGCCATCCGGCAACGTGGTGTGAACCTCAGCCTATCGAGATCCATTCCCACACCCGAATCCCGGCCCGGACCTCGAGCGGCGGGCATGAGCGATACGAACCGTACCCTTGCCGCCATGCGACACGGTTCCATTCCGGGCGTCCACGGGCGCGTCCGGCCCCTCACCCTGCTCGGCGACGCCGTCCTGCGCCGGCCCTGCCGGGACGTCACCGACTTTGGTCCCGGCCTCGCCGCCCTCGTGGAGGACCTGTTCGCCACGATGTACGCGGCGCAGGGAGTGGGCCTGGCCGCGAATCAGATCGGGGCCGGCTTGCGGGTGTTCGTCTACGACTGTCCGGATGACGAGGACGTGCGTCACCTGGGGCACGTGGTGAACCCCCGGCTGGTGGAGGCGGACGGTGTGGTGGTCCGGGGTCCCGAGGGCTGCCTGTCCCTGCCGGGCCTGGAGGCGGGAACCGAGCGCTACGACCACGCGGTGGTCGAGGGCTTCACGCTGAGCGGCGATCCGGTCACCGTCCACGGCACCGGCTTCTTTGCCAGATGCTTGCAACACGAGTGCGACCACCTGGAGGGCCGTGTGTACGCGGACCACGTCACGGGGTGGCGCAAGCGGAGGCTGCTGAGGCAGGTCTCCAGGGCCTCCTGGAACCGGGCGGGCGCACGGGGCTGAGGGGTGCGGGGGCCGTTCAGAACCCCGGGCCCCCCACCCTGTCGCCGGCCGCCGCCAGGCGTCCCCACAGCAGGTCGGCGAGTGACCGCACCAACTCGGCGCGGGAGCAGGGCCGTTCCCCCAGCCACCAGTCGCCGGCGGCGTGCATCATCCCGACGATCCCGTGCCCCCACACCCGCGCCAGCCGCTGGCTCTCCGGTCCGAGGTCCACCCGCTCCTCGATGACCTGGGCCAGTTCCTCGCCCATCCGCCGCAGCAGCGGAGCCGAGTGCTTGCCGACGTCGAAGCCCTGGTCGCCGCCGGTGCTGCCCTCCGCCGGGTGCATGAGGAACCGGTACACCTGGGGCCGCGCCTCGATCGCGGCGAGATAGGTGTCCAGGGTGGACTCGACCCGCTCGCGCCGGTCGACCGGCGCGTCCAGCGCCGCCCGCAGCGATGCCAGCAACGCGTCGGTGTGTCGCTTGGCCAAGGCCGCGTAAAGACCGCCCTTGTCGCCGAAGTGCCGGTAAAGGATCGGCTTCGTGATACCCGCTTCCGCCGCGATCGCGTTCATCGACGCCTGCGGGCCGTCGCGCAGCACCACCCGGTCGGCGGCCTCCAGCAGCTCGCGCCGTCGGCGGTCGGCGGACCGCTGCTGATCGGTCCGCTGCGTGGTGTCCATGTGCTCTCCCCACCCGTGCTGATTCGGTGACGCCTGCGCAAACTAACACTGACCGGGTCCCCGGCATCGAACGGGCAGCCGAGGCGTCATCGGCGGTTGACTTTTCCTACCGATCGGTAACACACTCGGGTTACCGTAAGTAACATCGCACCGCCGCTGGAGGGGACATGGCCGAGTTCACCATGGAGCTGAACGAGGAGCAGAAGGAAGTACGCGACTGGCTCCATGGCTTCGCCGCGGACGTGATCCGTCCCGCGGCGGCGGAGTGGGACGAGCGCGAGGAGACTCCCTGGCCGGTCATCCAGGAGGCCGCGAAGGTCGGCATCTACTCCCTCGACTTCTACGCGCAGCAGTACTTCGACTCCACCGGTCTCGGCATCCCGATGGCCATGGAGGAGCTGTTCTGGGGCGACGCGGGCATCGCCCTGTCCATTGTGGGCACCGGCCTGGCCGCCGTGGGCGTACTCGCCAACGGGACCGAGGAGCAGATAGGCACCTGGATACCCCAGATGTACGGCGACCAGAACGACGTCAAGGTCGCGGCGTTCTGCTCCTCCGAGCCCGACGCCGGCTCCGACGTCGCCTCCATGCGTACGCGCGCCGTGTACGACGAGGCCAAGGACGAGTGGGTGATCAACGGCACGAAGACCTGGGCGACCAACGGCGGCATCGCCAACGTCCACGTCGTCGTCGCCGTCGTCGACCCGGAGCTGGGCTCCAAGGGCCACGCCTCCTTCATCGTCCCGCCGGGCACGCCCGGACTCTCCCAGGGGCAGAAGTTCAAGAAGCACGGCATCCGCGCCTCGCACACCGCCGAGGTCATCCTCGACAACGTCCGGGTGCCCGGGTCCTGCCTGCTCGGCGGCAAGGAGAAGCTGGACGAGCGCCTCGCCCGCGCCCGGGAGAAGGCGAAGAAGGGGGGCGAACGCCTGAAGAACGCCGCCATGGCCACGTTCGAGGCGTCCCGCCCGGCGGTCGGCGCCATGGCGGTGGGCACCGCCCGGGCCGCCTACGAGGTCGCCCTCGACTACGCCACGACCCGCGAGCAGTTCGGCCGCCCGATCATCGACAACCAGGGCGTGGCCTTCCAGCTGGCGGACATGCGCACCCAGATCGACGCCGCCCGCCTGCTGGTGTGGCGCGCCTCCTGGATGGCGGTCAACGGCAAGCCGTTCACCGCCGCCGAGGGCTCCATGTCGAAGCTGTTCGCCAGCGAGACCGCCAAGAAGGTGACGGCCCAGGCGATCCAGATCCTCGGCGGCAACGGCTACACCCGCGAGTACCCGGTCGAGCGGATGCACCGGGACGCGGCCATCTACACCATCTTCGAGGGCACGAGCGAGATCCAGCGGCTGGTCATCGCGCGAACCCTGTCGGGGATGCCCATCCGCTAGCGTTCACCGGCGCCTCACCGGTGCCTGAGCGGTGTGATCTGCTCGATGTCGTACTTGGCACGCAACGCCTCGATGGCCTCCTGGTCCGGAGGACCGCCGTTGCCGAGGATGTCCAGCAGCTCCTCGAAATAGCGCTCGTGGTCCGGCGGGGGAGCGGCCTGGAAGAACATCTTCGCCGGCGTCTCCGTCGGATTCGCGAACGCGTGCGGGCAGCCGGGCGGTACGACGATGACCGTGCCCGGTGTCGCCCGGACCACCCGGCTGCCCGAGGACGACTCCCACTTCCGCCAGTTGTCGGGGGTGCGCACGCGCGGCTCGAAGGCGAGCACGTCCAGTTCGCCTTCGAGGATGTAGAACAACTCCTCGCTGCGCGTGTGCACATGGGCGCCCACGTCGAAGCCGGGCGGGACCTCCACCTCGAAGGTGGAGGCCATGCGCGAGTGCAGGCCGGTGACCTTGAAGGTCACCCGCTGGGCCGGTGTCTCGACGACCCGGCCGTGGCCCGGTGGCACGTACAGTCCCTCGGTCTCTGTCATGGCGACCTCACCAGGTCACCGGCAGGCACTCGGGCCCCCGGATCAGGGCCCCCTTCAGGAAGGGGACCTGATCCGGCGCCACGGCCAGTCTGAGGCCCGGTACCCGGTCCAGCAGGGCGTTCATCAGCAGTTCCTCCTCCAGCCGGGCGAGCATGCCGCCCGGGCAGTAGTGCGGGCCGAAACCGAACGCCACATGCGGGTTCGGACGGCGGGAGAAGTCGACGGTGTCCGGCGCGGGGAAGACGTCCGGGTCCCGGTTGGCGGCCAGGTAGGAGACGTACACCGGATCGCCCGCGCGGATGCGGACGCCCGCGATCTCCACGTCCTCCAGGGCGATCCGGGACAGGCCGACCGCGTTGCGGTGCGGGAGGTAGCGCAGGAGTTCGTCGATCGCCCGGGGGCGGATCGCCGGGTCCGCGCGCAGCCGCGCCGTCAGGCCGGGGCGGGTCAGCAGCAGGTGGAACATCTGCCCGCTGTTGGCGGTGACCGCCTCGCCGCCGATCTGGAGGAGCACGGCGAGGCCCACGGCCTGGTCCAGGGTGATCTCGCGGCGGCCCACGGCGGCACCGAGCAGCGAGGCGACGTCCTCGCCCGCGCTGTTCTCGCGCAGCCCGATCAGGTCGTCGAAGTAGTCGCTCATCTCCCGCTTGGCCCGCTCGCTGACCTCCTTGCCGTGCGCGGCGGACAGGATCAGCTGCGTCCAGGTGTGCATGTCGTGCCGGTCGCCGGCCGGCACGCCCATCAGCTCGCAGATCACCGCGATCGGGAACGGGCCGAGGACCGCCGCCGTGAGGTCCGCGGGCGGCCCGGCCGCGAGCAGGTCGTCGACCAGCTCGTCCAGCATGCCGCGCGCCCGCTCGCGGACCCGCTCCACGCCCCTGGCCGTGAAGGCGGCGGCGACCGAGCGGCGCAGCCGGGTGTGGTCCGGCGGGTCGAGGAAGCCGACCGCGCCCGGTTCGGGGATGAAGTGCGGGGCGAGCCGGGTGACCGGCCTGTCGACGACGGCCTCCCGGCTGAAGCGGGGGTCGTTGGCCACCATCCGTACGTCGTCGTACCGGGTGACCAGCCAGGCCCAGCCCTCGCCGTTGGGCAGCTGGACGCGGGTGACCGGGCCCTCCGCCATCAGCTCGGCCAGCACCGGGTCGAAGTCCGTGCCCGTGAGGTCGAGCGCCGGCCAGTGCCGGATCGGGGGCATGACCTCGACGCCGGTGCGCGTCGCCTCCTCGATCATCGCGCGTCGCCGTCCCCGGTGACCCAGCGGCCCACGGACATCTCGGCGGTGATGCCGGGACCGAAGCCGGCGAGCAGGCCGCGTGCCCGGTCCTGGGCGCCGCCCTCGTCGAAGAGCCGGCGCAGCGCGTCCAGGACGACGGCGCTGGCGATGTTGCCGTACTCGGTGAGCGTGGACCGGCTGAACCGGAAGGCGTGCGGCTCGACCTCCAGGAACTTGCTCAGGTCGTCGAGTATTCGGGGACCGCCCGCGTGGATGATGTAGAAATCCAGGTCGGACGCGTTCCAGCCGTGGTCGCCTGCCAGGTCCTTGAGCGCCGGGGCGAGCGGCTCCATGGTGGCCGGCACCCGCTTGTCCAGCAGGAAGTGGAAGCCGGTGGCCCGGACGTCGTAGGCGATCCAGTCCTCGGTCTTCGGGATCAGGTAGGAGCCGTTGCGCTCCAGACGGACGCCCGTGCCGCCCTGCCCGCGCACCACGGCGGCGGCGATGCCGTCGCCGAACAGCCCGTTGGAGAGCAGCGAGCCGACGCCGAGGTCGGTGGGCTGGTAGCACAGCGAGCAGAACTCGCAGGCCACGATGAGCGCGTTGGCGTTCGGATAGGCCGAGCAGAAGTCGTGCGCCCGGTTGATGGCCGCTCCGCCGGCCGCGCAGCCCAGCTGGGCGATGGGGAGCTGACGGGTGGTGCTGTCGAAGTCCATCTCGTTGATCAGCCAGGCCGTGAGCGAGGGCATCATGAAGCCCGTGCACGACACGTAGATGATCACGTCGATGTCGCTGGTGAGCACCTCCGCGTCGTCCAGCGCCTGCTGGATCACGGCGGGGACGCGGGCCTTGGCCTCGGCCTCGTAGAGCTTGTTGCGCTCCTCGAAGCCCGGGTGCTTCAGGGTCTCCTCGATGGGCTGCACGATGTGCCGTGTCTTGACGCCGGTGTTCTCGATCAGCCTGAGGGCCAGTGGCAGTTGGGGGTGGTCCGCGTGGCGCGAACGCGCCAGCTCGAGCGTCTCCTCCATCGTGATCACGTGCTCCGGGACCGACACCGAGGGCTTGCACAAAGTCGCCATGAACCGTCCCTGCTTTCCGCTCTCCGGGGGCCTTCGCCCACCGGCCAGAAGGTGGGTTCACCTCTGTGGGTGCTTCACCCACCGTCACCCGGGAGGACGACGATCTCGCGCTGGGTTACTCCGAATCGGGGACCCGGGGTCAGGCGCGCAGGGCCATTCATGCCGCCGGACGAGGGAAAACGCCGGTACGGCCGTTACGGCGGGAGGGCGGCTCCGGGCGGCCGCCGGAGCTGCCGGCGCCCCCGTGACCGGGGCACGGCCGCGGGAGTGCGCTCGGCCGGGACGACGGGCGCGGCCGAGGTCACCGGCGTGGCTGTGGCGACCGGTGCGGTCGCGGCGGTGACGACCGGCGGGTGCGGGTGCGTACGAGCGTGTGTACGGCTGTCAGGGCGCCCCGCTGCTGTGGGCGATGCACGCCACGTCGATACGGTCCGCCAGCTTGGCCAGCTCGATGGTCAGCGCGGCGACCGTGTCCTCGTCCAGCCCCTGCTCCCCGGCCTCGACAAGATGCAGCCACCGCGCGCCGACGGTCCGCAACAACTTACTCACGTCCACCGCGGCCACCTGCAAGGTCCCGCGGTCGTCGACGATCAGAGGCAGGGTCACTTCGCGGTTCACAATCGGGATGGTAGCCGCGCGGCGCTCACGCACCCTGCCAAACCGTGGTGATGTTGCAGAACTCCCGGATTCCGTGCCCGGACAGCTCACGCCCGTACCCCGACCGCTTCACTCCGCCGAACGGGAACGCCGGGTGCGAGGCGGTCATCCCGTTGACGTACACGGAGCCGGCCTCCAGGTCGCGCGCGAACCGCTCCACCTCCGTCTCGTCCCGCGTCCACACGTTCGAACTCAGGCCGAACGCCGAATCGTTGGCGATCAGCACCGCCTCGTCCAGGTCGTCCGCCCGGTACAGCGTGGCCACCGGCCCGAACGCCTCCTCGCGGTGGATGCGCATCTCCCGGGTGATGCCGGTGAGGACGGTCGGCGGGTAGTACCAGCCGGGCCCGTCCGGCCGCTGCCCGCCGCACAGCACCTCGGCCCCGCTGCGCCTCGCGTCGTCGACGAGCTCCTCCAGGTCGTTCCTGCCCTGCTCGCTGGCGAGCGGCCCGATCTCGGTGTCCTCCGCCAGCGGGTCGCCGATCGTGAGGGCCTCCATGCCCGCGACGAACTTCTCGGCGAACGCGTCGTAGACGTCGCTGTGCACGATGAACCGCTTGGCGGCGATGCAGGACTGCCCGTTGTTCTGCACGCGGGCGGTCACCGCGACCGCGGCCGCGCGGTCCAGGTCGGCGGAGGGCATCACGATGTAGGGATCGCTGCCGCCCAGCTCCAGCACCGTCTTCTTGATCATCTCCCCGGCGGTGGAGGCGACCGCCCGGCCGGCGGGTTCGCTGCCGGTCAGGGTGGCCGCCTTCACGCGCTCGTCGCGCAGGATGTCGTCCACCGCCGCCGAGCCGATCAGCAGCGTCTGGAAGCAGCCCGCGGGGAAGCCCGCCCGGTGGAACAGGTCCTCCAGGTACAGCGCCGTCTGCGGGACGTTGGAGGCGTGCTTGAGCAGGCCCACGTTGCCCGCCATGAGGGCGGGCGCCGCGAACCGGACGACCTGCCACAGGGGGAAGTTCCAGGGCATCACCGCGAGGACCGGGCCGAGCGGCCGGTAGCGGACCCGGACCCGGGAGGCGCCGGAGTCCGTCACGTCCGACTCGGCCGGTTCCTCGTCCGCCAGCAGCCCCTCGGCGCGCTCCGCGTACCAGCGCATCGCCTTGGCGCACTTCGCGGCCTCCGCGCGGGCCTGCTTGACCGGCTTGCCCATCTCGGTGGTCATGATCCGGCCGATCTCCCGCTGGTCCTCCTCCAGCAGGTCGGCGGCCTTGTTCAGCAGTCGGGCGCGATCGGCGAAGGAGGTCGTCCGGTACGTGCGGAAGGTGGCCTCGGCGAGTTCGAGCCGGCGCTCCAGCTCGTCCTCGTCCATGGGCTCGTACGTCTTGAGCGTCTCGCCGTTCGCCGGGTTCACCGTCGCGATGGGCATGGCTGACCTCCCTGGGAGCGGGCTTGTCTCGACCTTCGCGCGCGGCCCCGCAAGCCGCAACGCGACAGGCCCCCCGGGCGTTCTTCCCCGTCGCCGCGAGGGTTCCCGCTAGCCCGAGTGCTCCGCCAGCCGGTCGAGAAACGCGGCCTGCGCCGTGACGATCACCTCACGCGCCCGGTCCACACCGAACCACGCCACCCGGTCCAGCTCCGGGAACTCCTGCCTCCGCCCCGACCGCGGCGGCCACTCCATCGTGAAGGTCCCCGGGGTGACCGTCTCCGGGTCCAGGTCCGCCGCCACCGCCCAGGCCGTGACGATCTTGCCGTTGCGCTGCACCACCTCGCCCAGCGCTACGGCCTCCCCGTCGGGCGGCGCCACCCCCAGCTCCTCCCGGAACTCCCGCCGGGCCGCCTCCCAGGCCGGCTCCGCCGGGTCGTACTCGCCCTTCGGCACGGTCCAGGCGCCCGCGTCCTTCTTCGCCCAGAGCGGTCCGCCCATATGGCCGAGCAGAACCTCCAGCCCCTGGTCGGTGTGCCGGAACAACAGCAGTCCCGCGCTCCGCTTCGTCGTCCGTACCGTCACGGCGAGACCTCCGGGTGGGCTGCCAGCAGGGCCTCCACGGTATCGGCCTCCTCGGGGCGCTTGTCCTCGCGGTAGCGGATCACGCGGGCGAAGCGCAGGGTGACGCCGGCCGGGTAGCGGGTGGAGCGCTGGAGGCCGTCGTAGGCGATCTCCACGACGAGTTCGGGGCGGACCCGGACCACCCAGCCGTCGTCCTCGACCGCCAGTTCCCGCAGCCGCTCGGTCTGCCAGGCGAGCATGGTGTCGGTCATGCCCTTGAAGGTCTTGCCGAGCATGGCGAAGCCGCCGTCCGGGGTGCGGGCGCCGAGGTGGAGGTTGGAGAGCTTGCCGGTGCGCCGGCCGTGACCCCACTCGGCGGCCAGCACCACCAGGTCGAGGGTGTGCACGGGCTTGACCTTCAGCCAGGCGGCGCCGCGCCGGCCCGCGCTGTAGGGCGCGTCGAGCGCCTTGACCACCACGCCCTCGTGGCCGCGGGCCAGGGTGTCGGCGAGGAACTGTTCCGCCTCCGGGATGTCCCGGGGGCCCGAGGCCACCGTGCGCCGGACCCGCATCGGCTCCGGCACCAGCCGGGCCAGCTCGGCGTGCCGCTCGGTGAAGGGCAGGTCGAGCAGGTCCCGGCCGTCGACCGAGAGGGCGTCGAAGAAGACGGGGGAGACGGGGGTCTCCTCGGCCGCCCTCGCCACGTCCGTGCGCGAGCCGACCCGGCCCGCCGTCTCCTGGAAGGACCGCGGCCGCCCCGCCGCGTCGAAGGAGATCACCTCGCCGTCCAGGATGAACCGCTCGCCCGGCAACTCCATCGCGGCGGCCGTCACCTCGGGCAGCCGGCCGGTGATGTCGTCCAGCGTGCGGGTGTGGATCCGGACCGTGTCGCCCTCCCGGTGGACCTGGACCCGGATGCCGTCCAGTTTCTCCTCCACCGCGCACGCGCCCAGCTTCTCCACCGCCTCCGCGACCGAGGACGCGCTGTGCGCCAGCATCGGCAAAACGGGCCGGCCGACCGTGAGCCGGAAGCGGTCGAGCGATCCGGGTCCCTCGCCGAGCAGGGCCTGCGCCACCGTCTGCAACGACCCCGCCAGCATCACGGCCCGCCGCACGTCCGCCGGGTCCGCGCCGGTCGCCCGGGCCAGCCCCTCCACCGCGACCGCGTCCAGCGCGCCCTGGCGCACCTCGCCGGTGAGCAGACCGCGCAGGAAGCGCTGCTCCTCCTCGGTGGCCGCGCCCATCAGCTCCCCGACGATCCGCGTCCGCTCGGCCTGGGAGCCGGGCCCGGACACCTTGCCCAGTGCGGTGAGCCGGGCGTCGACCTCCCGGACGGTGAGGGAGGGCTCGGCGGCGGGCGGGACCGGGCGGCCCAGCACCTTCCAGCCGACCCCGAGGCGCCCCTGCGGCAGGCGTCCCGCCAGGTACGGGATGACGACCGGGACGTCGTCCGCCTCCGCGTCCCGGAACAGCTCCGCGAGCAGCGCGATCTTCCGGGACCGCGCCGCTGTCGCGGCGACCTCCCGGGACACCTGGGCCAACCGGGTCAGCAGCATGCAGTCATCGTGCCTCAGCGCATCGCCGGGTGCGCGGTTGCGTTCCGTGCGGGCGCGTGCGGGGCCGACCGGTCCCGCGCGGCGGTGGCCGCACGCCCGACACGGCCCGGCGCCCCTTCAGGCGGCTGCGTCAAGGCCGGCCGTCAGGAGCTCCCCGTTGATCGCCGCCCCCGCCCGGTAACCCCTGCTCGCCGCGTTGATCACCTGCTCCGCGAAGCCGCTCGCGTTGCCCGCCGCCCACAGGCCGGGCACGGTGGTCAGGCCCCGCTCGTCGATCACCGGATAGCTGCCGAACGGGGTCTCGCGCAGCTCGGCGCCCAGCCTGATCAGCAGGTCGTTGTGGGGCACGGCGCGCGGGGCGGCGTACAGGACCTCCCGGTCGTGGACCGTCCCGTCCACCAGGCGGACGCCGGTGAGGCGGTCCCCGGTGACCACCACTTCGGCCACCTCGCCGGGTACGACCGTGACCCCGGCGGTGGCCAGCCGGCGCAGGTCCTGGTCCGTCAGCTCCGCCTCGTCCACCTCGTGCAGGAAGAGCCGTACGTCCTTGGACCACTGGGTGACCATGAGCGCCTGGTGCACGCTGAGCGGTGAGGTGGCGAGGACGCCGGTCGGCAGGTCGCGCACCTCCCAGCCGTGGCAGTACGGGCAGTGGACCACGTCCCGGCCGAACCGCTCGGCGAGCCCCGGGACCGGCGGCAGCTCGTCCGTCAGGCCGGTCGCGATCACCAGGTGCCGGGCCCGCACGGTCCGGCCGCCGGCGAGGACGGCGGCGAAGTCCCCCTCCCGGGTCACGTCCACCACCCGGTCCCGCACCAGTTCCACCCCGTACCGGGCGATCTCCTCGCGCCCGACGGCCAGGAACTCCGCCGGGGACATGCCGTCCCGGGACAGATACCCCTGCATGTGCGCGGACGGCGCGTTGCGCGGCTCGCCCGCGTCGACGACCAGCGTGCGGCGCCGGGACCGGCCCAGCACCAGCGCGGCGGACAGGCCGGCGGCCCCGCCGCCGACGACGACGACTTCGTACGCGTTGTTCTCGGTCATGAGGCGACGGTCGCCCGACGGCCGCGGGATTGACAAACAGGTTTGCCGTTTCTGCAATAGGGGCCATGAGCACAGACGACGTACTGGCGGGAGTGGGTCCCCGGCTGCGCCGCATCCGCAAGGAGCGCGAGGTGACCCTGGCCGCGCTGTCCGAGGCCACGGGCATCTCCGTGAGCACCCTCTCCCGGCTGGAGTCGGGCCTGCGCAAGCCCAGCCTCGAACTGCTGCTGCCGATCGCCCAGGCCCACCAGGTGCCGCTGGACGAACTGGTCGGGGCGCCGCCGGTGGGGGACCCGCGGGTGCGGTCCAAGCCGATCGTCCGGGGCGGGCGCACGCACTGGCCGCTGACCCGCCAGCCCGGCGGCCTCCAGGCGTTCAAGGTCCTCGAACCCCGGCGCCGCCAGGAGCCCGACCCGCGGACCCACGAGGGCTACGAGTGGCTCTACGTCCTGTCGGGCCGGCTCCGCCTGGTCCTCGGCGAGCACGACGTCGTGCTGTCCGCGGGCGAGGCGGCCGAGTTCGACACACGGGTGCCGCACTGGTTCGGGTCGACGGGGGAGGGGCCCGTGGAGTTCCTGAGTCTGTTCGGGCCGCAGGGCGAGCGGATGCACGTACGGGCGCGGCCCGCCCGCACGTGACCCACGCGACTGTTCCCTGATCGGCAAGCGACCGCTTAGTATGCCGTCGGACCCGGTCAGACGAAGCAGTCCCGTGGAGGCCCCGCATGCAGGCATGGCAAGTGCACGAGAACGGCGAGCCGAGCGAGGTGATGCGCCTCCACGACGTCGAGCGGCCCACGCCCGGCGACGGCCAGGTGCTGCTGCGGGTGCGCGCCGCCAACGTCAACTTCCCGGACGCGCTGCTGTGCCGCGGCCAGTACCAGGTGCGTCCGCCGCTGCCCTTCACGCCCGGTGTGGAGATCTGCGGCGAGACCGAGGACGGCCGCCGGGTGATCGCCAACCCCGCGCTGCCCCACGGCGGCTTCGCCGAGTACGCCCTCGCCGACGCCCGCGCCCTGCTCCCCGCGCCCGAGTCGCTCGACGACGCCGAGGCGGCCGCCCTGCACATCGGCTACCAGACCGGCTGGTTCGGCCTGCACCGCCGCGCCCGCCTGGAAGCCGGGGAGACCCTGCTGGTGCACGCCGCCGCCGGGGGCGTGGGCAGCGCCGCCGTCCAGCTGGGCAAGGCGGCCGGCGCCACGGTGATCGGTGTCGTGGGCGGCGCGGACAAGGCCGCCGTCGCCCGGCGGCTCGGCTGCGACGTGGTGGTCGACCGGCGTTCCGAGGACGTCGTCGCCGCCGTGAAGGAGGCCACCGGCGGCCGGGGCGCCGACGTGGTCTACGACCCCGTCGGCGGCGAGGCCTACACCCAGTCCGCCAAGCTGGTCGCCTTCGAGGGCCGGATCGTCGTCGTCGGCTTCGCGAGCGGCACCATCCCGAGCCCCGCCCTCAACCACGCCCTGGTGAAGAACTACTCGATCGTCGGCCTGCACTGGGGCCTGTACAACACCAAGGACCCGAAGCTGGTCCGGCGCTGCCACGAGGAACTGACCGAGCTGGCCGCCCGGGGTGCGATCAAGCCGCTGGTCAGCGAGCGCGTGCCGCTCGCCGAGGCGGCCGGTGCCGTGCAGCGGGTCGCCGACGGGGTGACCACGGGCCGGATCGCCGTCGTGCTGGAGAACGGAGCCGTCGCATGACCGACGCCGATGAACTGCGCCGCCGTACCAGGGAACTGCTCGCGCAGCACCCGCCCGCGACCACCGGCCGCCTGGACTTCCTCCGGGCCCGCTTCGACGCCGGCCTCGCCTGGGTGCACTACCCCCAGGGCCTCGGCGGACTGGGCGCCCCGCGCACCCTCCAGGGCGTCGTGGACGCCGAACTCGCGGCGGCCGGCGCCCCCGACAACGACCCCCGGCGCATCGGCATCGGCCTCGGCATGGCCGCGCCGACGATCCTGAAGTACGGCACGGAGGAGCAGAAGCGGCGCTACCTGCGCCCCCTGTGGACCGGCGAGGAGGTCTGGTGCCAGCTGTTCAGCGAGCCCGGCGCCGGCTCGGACCTCGCCGCGCTCGGCACCCGGGCGGTCCGTGAGGACGATGGCTGGGTGGTCAACGGGCAGAAGGTGTGGACGTCCAGCGCGCACCTCGCCCGCTGGGCCATCCTCATCGCCCGCACCGACCCGGACGTGCCCAAGCACCAGGGCATCACCTACTTCGTCTGTGACATGACCGACCCGGGCGTCGAGGTCCGGCCGCTGCGCCAGATCACCGGCGAGGCCGAGTTCAACGAGGTCTTCCTCACCGACGTCCGCATCCCCGACGACCGCCGCCTGGGCGAGGCCGGCGACGGCTGGCGGGTCGCCCAGACCACGCTGAACAACGAACGCGTCGCCATCGGCGGCATGGCCCTGCCCCGCGAGGGCGGCATGATCGGCCCGGTCGCGAAGACCTGGCGCGAACGCCCCGAACTGCGCACCCACGACCTGCACCAGCGCCTGCTGAAGCTGTGGGTCGAGGCCGAGGTCGCCCGGTTCACCGGCGAACGCCTGCGCCAGCAGCTCGTCGCCGGCCAGCCCGGCCCCGAGGGCGCCGGCATGAAGCTCGCCTTCGCCCGCCTCAACCAGGAGATCAGCGGCCTGGAGGTCGAACTGCGCGGCGAGGAGGGCCTGCTGTACGACGACTGGACCATGCGCCGCCCCGAACTGGTCGACTTCACCGGCCGGGACGCCGGCTACCGCTACCTGCGCTCCAAGGGCAACAGCATCGAGGGCGGGACCAGCGAGGTCCTGCTGAACATCGTCGCCGAGCGCGTCCTGGGCCTGCCCGCCGAGCCGCGCACCGACAAGGACGTCGCCTGGAAGGACCTCGCCCGATGACCGACCTGCTGTACTCCGAGGAGGAAGAGGCGCTGCGGGCCGCCGTCCGCGACCTGCTCACGGACCACTGCGCACCGGCCGACGTGATCAGCCGCACCGAGTCGGACGCCCCGCACGACCGCGCCCTGTGGAAGCTGCTCGCCGACGGCATGGGCCTGGCCGGCCTCCTGGTGCCCGAGGAGCGGGGCGGCCAGGGCGCCTCCGCGCGCGAGGCCGCCGTCGTGCTGGAGGAGCTGGGGCGGGCGGTGGCCCCCGTGCCGTACCTCACCAGCGCGGTCGTGGCCACCGAGGCCCTGCTCGCCTGCGACGACGCCGAGCTGCTGGCACAGCTGGCCTCGGGACGCACCATCGGCGCCCTCGCGGTCGGCCTGCACACGGCCCCGGGCGCCGGCGTCACCGCCGTACGCGCGCAGGACGGCACCCTGCACGGCGAGCTGACGGGGATCGCGGACGCGGCCGTCGCCGACGTCCTGCTGGTCCCGGCCGACGACGGCGGCCTGTACGCGGTCGCCGCCGACGCCGCCACCATCACCCCGCAGGTCTCCCTGGACCTGACCCGCCCCCTCGCGAGCGTACGGCTGGAGGGTGCTCCCGGCCGCCGCGTCGGCGCCGCCGAGCCCGCCGTACTACGTGCCCTGCGGGCCGCCGCCGGACTGCTCGCCTCCGAGCAACTGGGAGTCGCCGACTGGGCGTTGACACAGACCGTCCGGTACCTGAAGGAGCGCAGGCAGTTCAACCGGCCGGTCGGCGGGTTCCAGGCGCTCAAGCACCGGCTCGCCCAGCTGTGGCTCGAGGTCGTGCACCTGCGGGCCGCCGCCCGCGCCGCCGCCGACGCGCTCGCCACCGGCGAGGACGTGGAGGTCAGGGCCGCCGTGGCGCAGGCGTACGCGGCGACCGCCGCCGTCCGTGTCACCGAGGAGGCGTTGCAGCTCCACGGCGGGATCGGGATGACCTGGGAGCACCCGGTCCACCTGTATCTCAAGCGGGCCAAGGCGGACTCGATCGCCTACGGCACGGCGGGCGCCCACCGGGAGGCGCTGGCCGCGCTGGTCGACCTCCAGGCACCCGTCCAGCCGTCCGTCCGGGCACCCCTCCAGGCACCCTGACGCACCCGTGGTGAAGCCCGCCCCACCCGGGGCGGGCTTTTCCGCGCACGCCCACCGACGAAGTGAACAGAGCGCCAACTCCCCGTGCGAGGAGGCCCCTTCGGCGACAGGCGCACGCATACTCTCCCCGGTCCCCATCACCCCCAGGGAGGCAGTGCATGGCCCTCACCACCCGTCGCAGAGCCCTCACCACCCTCGGCGCCGCCCTCGCGGGCACCCTCGCCCTGCCCGCCGGCCACGCGCTGGCCGGTGAACGGAAGCGTCACCCGCGCCCGCTGTGGCACGCCCACGCCCACAACGACTACGAGCACCCCCGGCCCCTGTCCGACGCCCTCGACCACCGCTTCGGCAGCGTCGAAGCCGACATCTTCCTCGTCGGCGACCAGCTCCTCGTCGGCCACGAGGCATCCGACCTCGACCCGTCCCGCACCCTCGAATCCCTCTACCTGGAACCGCTCGCCGCCCGGGTCGAGGCCAACCACGGCCACGTCTACCGGGGTGCGCGCCGGCCGCTCCAGCTCCTCGTCGACATCAAGACCGAGGGCTCCGCCACCTACCTCGAACTCGACCGCCACCTGCGCCGCTACCCGCACCTGTTCACCCGCTACGCGCACGGCCGCGTCCACCCCGGCCCGGTCACCGCGGTCGTCTCCGGCGACCGGGCGGCCCGTACCCCGATGGAGGCGCAGACCGAGCGCCGCGCCTTCTACGACGGCCGCCTCGCCGACCTCGGCGGCCCCGCCCCGGCCTCCTTCATCTCCCTGGTCAGCGACAACTGGACGCAGAACTTCACCTGGACGGGCGCCGGGACGTTCCCGGACGCCGAGCGGCACAAGCTGCGGAGCATCACCGGCGCCGCCCACGCGCGCGGGCAGCAGGTCCGGTTCTGGGCCACCCCGGACACCGCGGGCCCCGCCCGGGACGCGCTGTGGACGGAACTGCTCGCGGCCGGGGTCGACTACCTCAACACCGACGACCTCGCCGGCCTGGAGACCTTCCTCGACGCCCACCCCTCCGCGTAAGACCACACGATCGGAGGACACGTCAGCAGCCCGGACGAACCCTCCGCTACGCCACACTTGCGGCCGAACGCCGCACATGGGGCGTGGCGGAGGAGGGTTCCCGATGGTCATTTCCATCTCTGTGGTGCTGCTGCTTCTGTTCCTGGCCGTGATCTTCATCCGGAATTGCTCGCTGAAGATCTCCCACGCCCTGGTCTGCCTGCTGCTCGGCTTCTACCTGGCCTGCACCAGCATGGCGCCCACCATCCAGAGCGGGCTCACCGCGACCGCCGAGCTGGTGGGCAGCCTGCGGCCCTGAGCCGCGGCGGCCGCAGCCGGTGGTGCACCGGGCTCAGTCGGAGAAGACGCCGATGCCGTTGGGCACCGGGCGTTCGGCGCCGCCGCTCGGGTGGTTGCGCACCGTCACGGCGATGCCGCCCGTGTCGCGGGCGACCAGCTCCGTCGAGCCGCCGCCGTCGAGGTTGAACGCGGCGGTGGCCCCGAGCGAACGCATGGTCTCCGCCTCCTCGGCGACGGTCAGCCCGCTGCGGTAGCCCGCCGAGCCGTCCAGCGCCAGCAGCAGCATCTGCCGTCCGCCGCCCTTGTACCCGACGACCGTCCGCACCGCCGAGGTGCCGTCGTCCAGGCCGGACAGCGGGACGCCGTCGCGCAGGACCGGGAAGCCGCCGATCGCGAACGCGTACGGCACCCCGGACGAGGACGCCACCAGCGTGTGCGTCACGTCCACCGGGTCACCGACCGACAGCTTGCGCAACCGCCGCGCGCCCTCCTCGCGCCCGAGCAGGACCGTGGTGTCCGCCGGGATCGAGCCGCTTCCCGGGGCGCCGGCGGCGGAGACCACCCGGCCCCCGCGCACCTTCACCTCGTACGTGTCGTCGCTGCACGGTGCCGCGCGCCGGGTGTCCGTGCCGCACACGGCCCGCAGCCGGGAGGCGCTGCCCCAGCGCGCGGTGAAGGCGCCGACCGAATCCACCGGCAGCGCGTACTGGTTGAGGCCCTTCAGCGGCACCTGCCCGTCCGGTGTGCCGACCGAACCGGCAAGGGAGAGGCGGTCCAGGCGGGCCCGCCGGTCGGTGCCCACGCCGAACACGTCCCGGGTGGTCGTGCCCGGGGGCAGCGCGGGTCCGAACCGCTGGCCCTTGGGCACCGCCGCCTTGAGCGCCTGTCCGCCGGCCACGGCCGGCCCGACGGCCGCGCCCGTGGCCGGCACGCCCGGGTGCTGCGTCTCGGTGATGTTGAAGAAGTCGCCGTTCACGCCGGCGACCGCGCCCGCCGAGTCCGCCATCCGGGACACGGTGGCCCGCGCCGCCACCGCGCCCGGGTACAGCAGGCCGACGTGGACGTGCGGGTCGGCCAGGTCCACCGTGAGCAGGTGCGCGCGGGCCTTCCCCGCCGCCCCGTCGATGTCGAACTGCCGGTAGGTGACGCCCGGCGCGAGCCTCCTGCCCGCCGGCGCGGCACCGGCCGGTGCCGCCCCCGCCAGGGCGGCGCCGGCGAGCACACCGAACGCCGTGACAACCGTGAGAACCGCTCTGCCCGCTGCCGAACGCCTGCGAGGTCCCGTCACCGTGCCCCCTGATGTCTCGTCAACTGTCCTCAGTGCAGGGGCAGTGGACCAGACAAGGGCGGGCCGGCGGGCCGACTAGGCGTCGACGACGCGAGAACGGGTGAGAAAACGCACCCCCTCGGGTGCTTCCAGGGAGAAGCCGCTGCCTCGTCCCGGCACGACGTCCACGATCAGCCGGGTGTGGCTCCACGCCTGGTACTGGCTGCGCGACATCCAGAACGTGACGGGTTCCGGCACGCCGTCCACCGCCAGCTCGGCCAGCAGCACGTCCGAGCCGCCGGTACGGAACTCACCGTCCGGATAGCACATCGGGGCGCTGCCGTCACAGCAGCCGCCGGACTGGTGGAACATCAGCGGACCGTGCTCGGCGCGCAGACGACGCACCAGCTCCGCGGCCTGCGGGGTCAGCGCGACGCGCGGGATCTCCTCTTCCATGTCACCGTCCTGGACAGCGGGGGCGTCGGATCGTCGGCTCCAGTCTCACGGACGGCCACGAACCCGTCCAGAACGCCTCGTGGCCCCACCGCGTCCGCGCAAGGGGCGGGCTGGGACCATGGGGCGCATGCGCCCTTCCTTCCCGAGTCCGCCCGAGCCGCGCCTCGTCCCCGCCGGTGAACACCCGCTGTGGGACGAGGCACTGGCGACGGTCAACCGGGACGTCGCGGCCACCCTGCCCGGGCAGCGCCCGCTCTGCCTCATCGCGTACCCGGCGGACGCGGGCGAGGACGAACAGGTCTACGTCGCACTGGCCGACGGCAACGCGCACGGCAACTCCCTGCGACCGGCCGGCTCCACGGACCGGGCGCTGTGGGACATCGCCGAGGCCGCCCAGGACACGATCACGGGGTGCCTGTGGCAGGTGTGGCCGGTCTGCACGCTCCACGGCCTCGGGATGCACCTGGGGAAGGAGTCCGGCCGCCCGGCCTGGAGCTGCGCGGGCGGCGGCCGGCCGGGCGATCCCGCGCACGTACGGGCGGCGGTGGGGGAGCTGGAGACGGTGCACCGACCGCACCGGCCGAACCGGAAGCGCCGCGAGAACGGCAAGGGGCGTTGGAGCGGCAAGGGGTAAGCGGCGAGCGGCGAGCGGCAGGGGCGTGAGGGCGGCGGAGCGATACGGCGCACGGGGTCGGCCGAGGGGCGGCCGGACGCTGCCGCGCTCATCCGCGGATGCGAGAGATCGACGAGCTGTCCGACGTGGCCGATCCGGCCTGGCCGAAGCTTGAGCAGGCGTTCGCCGGCAGTGCCGTACCCGTCCGCGTGCTGCCCGCCGATCCCGCCGAGGGCCGCCGCTGCCTCCTCCGGACGCGGGTGACGACGAGGCCGGTGCCCGGTGCGCTGATCCTGCACTGCGGCGGGCTCGTCCCGGACGACGGCCGGCTGCGGGTGTACGGCGCGGGCAGCGCCGGCGCGGGCTGCCGAGCCTCGGCCGGGTCAACGGCTCCCCGAGGAGCCGGACCCCCACTGGCACCCGGCGGCCGGGCTCGTCGTCGGCCATGACGTGCTCGGCGGTGTCTTCCGCCTCAACGGCCACGACCCGGAGGGCAGCGGCCGCCCCGGCGCTCCGGGGCAGATGACCTGCTTCGCGCCCGACACCCCGGACAGGGGGAGGCTCGGCATGGGCCACTCGGCGTGGCTCGGCCGGCTGCTGGGCGGCGGGCCGGAGAGGTTCTACGCGGGGCTGCGCCGGCCGGGCCGGCGGGAGGAGGCGGCGGCCCCGGAACTGTCCCAGGGCATCGGTGTCGTCCCGGTCCTGTGGTCCAAGGAGGCGCACGAGGACCTCGCCGCCACCAGCCGACGGGCCGTGGCGCTCCGCGAAGTCGTGGGCGTGTCAGCCGACTTCGCCCGGCAGTTCGGCTCCGCGGACCCGGGGTTCCTGGGCGGGCTGTGACCCCGCCGCGTGCCCGGCGGGCCCCTCGGAAGGGCAGGCCCGTGCCGTCCGGGACGGCGTCCGGGGACGGGTGCTCCGGCGGGTGAGCCGCGGCGCGTTCAGCGTGCGGAGTCGCGCCGGTCCCGGCGGGCGCGGAGGGCCGCCGGCAGCAGCGGGAGCAGCGACAGGACGACGACCACGGCGACCAGCGGCAGCAGATAGTCGTCGATGTGCGGGACGGACGCACCCAGGGTGTACCCGGCGAGCACCAGCGCCTGCGACCACAGCACACCGCCCAGCGTCTGCCAGAGGGCGAAGGTCCGCGCCGGCACGCCCAGGGCCCCGGCCACCGGGTGCAGGACCGTCCGCAGCAGCGGCACGAACCGGCCGATCACCAGCGCCTTGCCGTAGCCGTAGCGGGCCAGCAGTCGTTCCGCCCGCGCCGCCGCGCCCTTCACCCGCCCGCTGCTCGTGCGCGCGAGCAGCGCCCGGCCGCCGTGCCGTCCGATCAGGTACCCGACCTGGCCGCCCGCCACCGCCCCGATCGCCGCGCACGCCAGCACCTGCCACAGCGCCAGCCGCGGCGGCTGCTGCGCGCTGCCCGCGCACAGCACGCCGGCCGGGAACAGCAGCGTGTCCCCGGGCAGGAAGAAGCCGACGACCAGCAGACCCGACTCGGCGAAGACCACGGCCAGGACACCCAGCGCGCCGAAGGCGGCCAGCACCGAGGCGCTGTCCATCGGGTTGACGGCGATCAAAGGCCACGCCTCCCGGCCTCCTCGGGGACCCTGTCCGCTCCCCAGCATGGCGCGCCCGGCACACCTGTGCGCGCCGGTCGCGCGGAGCGGCCGGACACACCGGCACCGGTGTGCGAGGATCACCGGCCGGGTGACCCGGAGCATCAGCATCGGCGCCGCGGCGCCGGGCCTCGGCTCACCGGCCCTGCCGCGTGTTCACCAGCTGATCCTGGCGGCCACCGGCAGGTGGTCGCTGCCGGTGGCCGGCAGCACCCAGGCACCGTCCGGCCGCACGCCGCGGACCAGGACCTGATCGATCCGCGCCACGGGAAACCTCGCCGGCCAGCTGAAACCGAAGCCGTTCCCGGCCTCCGCCTGGGCCGACCGCATCCGCGAGGTGACGCCGGCGAGCGCGCGGTCGTCCACGGTGCCGTTCAGGTCGCCGAGCAGCACCACCCGCTCGTTCCGCTCGGCGGCGAGGGCCTCGGCGAGCGCCGCGGCGCCCCGGTCCCGGCTGTCCGTCCAGAAGCCCCTCCTGGGCAGCACCCGTACGGAACCCAGGTGGGCCACGTACACCGCCAGCGGACCCCGGTCCGTGGCCACCGTGGTGCGCAGCGCCCGGTTGTAGGTCATCTTGACGGCGGCCGGTTTGGTGTCCCCCAGCGGCCCGTAGTCCATCTTGACGTCGACCGGCCCGGTGTCCGACAGCGGCAGTTTGCTCCACAGCCCGACCGTGCCCAGCACCGTGTGGTACGGGTACGCCCGCGCCAGTTCCTTCTCGTACGTGCCCCGGGCCCGCTCGGTGAGTTCCACCAGGGCCAGCACGTCCGCACCGGAGGCGGCCAGGTGGCGGGCGGTGCCGACCGGGTCGGGGTTGGCGTCGCCGACGTTGTGCTCGGCCACGGTGAGGTCGCCGCCCGGGCGGGACTTGTCGCCGAGCAGCCCGCCGAAGAGGTTCAGCCACACCACGACCGGAAGCAGCAGCGCGACCACGGCGGAGGGGGACCGACGCCACAGCGCGCCGGTCAGCAAGGCCGGGACGGGCAGGCCGAACCACGGCAGGAAGGTCTCCACCAGGCTGCCGAGGCCGCCACGGTCCGTGATCCGCGCGTGCAGCAGCAGGACCAGGCCGAGCAGCACCGCCGACCCCGCGAGCACCGGCCCGCGCTTCCAGGGCCCCGGCCGGGAGGCGGCACGCACCGCCCGGCGGATGCGTGCCCGCCAGGTCCCGGCGCCGGGATCCCGGCGGCCGGCGCCACCCTGCCCGGCCTCGTGTTCCGTCGTTCCTGCTGATGGTGCGGTTCGGCGCATGCCACCAGTCAAGGCGACGCGGTGTTGCCGGCCCGTATGTGATTTTCCATACGCCGACGATAGGGGCCGGGTCGTAGCATCACGTGCATGCGCGTGCTTATCGTCGAGGACGAACCGTACATGGCGGAAGCCATCCGCGACGGCCTGCGCCTGGAGGCGATCGCGGCCGACCTCGCGGGCGACGGCGACACCGCGCTGGACATGCTGGGCACCCACACCTACGACATCGCCGTACTCGACCGCGACATCCCCGGGCCTTCCGGTGACGAGATCGCCCGGCGCATCGTCGCCTCCGGCAGCGGCATGCCGATCCTCATGCTCACCGCCGCCGACCGCCTCGACGACAAGGCCTCGGGGTTCGGACTCGGCGCCGACGACTACCTCACCAAACCCTTCGACCTCCGCGAACTCGCGCTGAGGCTCAGGGCACTCGACCGCAGGCGCGCCCACAACAGGCCGCCCGTGCGGGAGATCGCGGGGCTGCGGCTGGACCCGTTCCGCCGCGAGGTCCACCGGGACGGCCGCTACGTCGCGCTGACCCGGAAGCAGTTCGCGGTGCTCGAAGTCCTCGTCGCGGCCGAAGGCGGTGTCGTCAGTGCCGAGGAGCTCCTGGAACGCGCGTGGGACGAGAACGCCGACCCCTTCACCAACGCCGTGCGCATCACCGTATCGGCCCTGCGCAAGCGCCTCGGCGAACCGTGGGCCATCGCCACCGTGCCGGGCGCCGGCTACCGCATCGACACGCCACCGGGGACCGTGTCCGAAGGGCCGGACCGTGGATAGAGCGCCCGGGATGAGCGTCCGCCTCAGACTCGCCCTCAGCTACGCCGGATTCCTCATGGTCGCGGGTGCCTTGCTGCTCGCCGCCGTGTGGCTGTTCCTGCTGCGGTACGTCCCCGAGCGCGCGCTCCTCGTCAGCAGCGACACCCCCACGCACGGTGTCTTCCCCGTCCGGTTCAGCCTCCTGCGCGCCTTCGCGCCGTCGGCCGCCGCGGTACTGGTCTTCCTGCTGGTCTTCGGTCTCCTGGGAGGATGGATCCTCGCCGGCCGCATGCTCGCCCCTCTGAGCCGGATCACCGACGCCACACGCAGGGCCACGCACGGATCACTCTCCCACCGCATCCGGCTGCCGGGCCGCGAGGACGAGTTCCGCGAACTCGCCGACGCCTTCGACACGATGCTCGCCCGGATCGAGACGCACGTCGCCGAACAGCAGAGGTTCGTGGCCAACGCCTCTCACGAGTTGCGCACCCCGCTGGCCATCTCGAAGGCGCTTCTCGACGTGGCCCGCACCGATCCGGGCCGCGACACCGGCGAACTCGTCGACCGCCTCCACGCCGTCAACACCCGGGCGATCGACCTCACCGAGGCACTGCTCCTGCTCAGCCGCGCCGAACAGCGCTCCTTCACCCGGGAACCCGTCGACCTGTCCCTGGTGGCGGAAGAAGCCACCGAGACACTTCTCCCCCTCGCCGAGAAGCACGGCGTCACCATCGAGACCGGCGGCGACATCGCCCCCGCGAGCGGGTCGCAGGCGCTCCTGCTCCAGCTGACCGTGAACCTCGTGCACAACGCGATCGTCCACAACCTGCCGGACCAGGGCGCCGTCCGGGTCAGCACCGGCGTCCGCCCCCGGACCGTGGTGCTCACCGTGGAGAACACGGGCGAGAGGCTCGACCCGCGGCTGGTCCCGACGCTCACCGAACCGTTCCAGCGGGGCACCGAACGGGTCCGCACCGACCACGCGGGCGTCGGCCTCGGCCTGGCGATCGCCCGGACCATCACGCACGCGCACGACGGGACACTCACCCTCACCCCGCGCGCCGCCGGCGGTCTCCTCGTCACCGCCGAACTACCCGCGGCAGGCCCCGCACACTGGCGCTGAGGGCGACGACGTGGTCGCGGGGCTCAGCGGGCCAGCGGCACCCACACGCCGTGGGGTGCGACCCGCAGCAGGGAGGAGAAGCCGGCCTCGTGGAAGGCCAGTTCGATCTCGGGCAGCCCTTCGGAGAAGTGGGCCCAGCCGTCGTAGTGGGCCGGTACGACGGTCCGCACGCCCAGGACGGCGGCAGCGGCGGCGGCCCGGCGGCTGTCCAGGGACAGGGGCCGCCCGTCGAACTTCGCCGGCACGCGTGCCGCTCCCGCGTGCAGGACGGCCGCGTCGATGCCGGGCACCCGGCGGGAGATCTCCGCGACCGTGCGCATCGAGGCGTTGTCGCCGCTGACGTACACGGTCGGGAGCCCCCGCCCGGACAGCACGAACCCGATGACCTCGCAGTTGACGTTGCCGTCCGCGTCGCGTTCGCCGTCCTCGGGGCCGTGGACGGCGGGGACGGCCAGTACGGTCAGATCGCCGCCGCCGTCCGGCCGGGGCAGGCGGTGGCCGGTCCACGGGGAGAGGCCGACGGCGGGTGCGCCGAGCCGTTCCGCCGCGAGCGGCCCGGTGAGCACCAGCGGGGCGCTCTGCGCGAACGCGCGGCCCCGCCCGTCGAGGTTGTCCGGGTGGGCTTCGTGGCTGACCAGGACGGCGTCGACCGGTCCCACCGCGTCCTCGCCGGCGGCGGGCCCGGCGGTCTTGGTGAGGTACCCCTGGGGACCCGCGTCGTCGAAGGTCGGATCGCTGACGATCCGCAGGCCACCGATGTCGATGACGGCCGTCGGACCGCCCAGCACGGTGACCGCGCATTCCTGCCGGGACAGCCCTGTGCTCATCGTCGTCCTCGCAGCGTGCTCGGGATGGTTCACACCGTCGAGGCTAACGATGCCCCGGCGGCCCGTGAAATGCGCGCGCGGACGCATCCATGCGTCACCGGCATGGACGCGTGTCACCCCGCTGCGGTCTGCAGGGAGGCGTCAAGGAACCGGCGGATCAGTGTCCGCTGCGAGTCGGGGAAGTACACGAGGCGCACCGGGCTCGGCGGTGCCCCCGTGAGGGGGGCGAAACTGACCGCCGGGTGCTGGGTACGGCGCCGCGCGACCTCCGGGACGATGCCGATGCCCCGGCCGGCCGCCACCGACTCCAGCCACTCGTCGTAGTTCGCCGTTTCGATGATCCGGGCCGGGCGCTCGTCAGCGGGCCACCGCGATGTCGACGGTGCGCCGGCGCAGCGCCTGGAGGGGATCGTCCGTCCGGACCAGGGCGACCGTCGCTCCGGTGTCCTCCTCGAACCGGCTCACGGTCCGCTGCGTCCACGGATCGGGCAGCAGCCGGCTGAAGCCGAGCCGCAGGGTGACGCGGTGGCGGGCGACGGCGAGGGCCTGGTCCAGCGCGGCGAGGACCCGCTCGACGTGCACGAGGAACTCCGCGCCGGTCTCCGTCGGTTCGACGTGCCGTGAAAACGGTCGAGCAGGCGGACGCTCAGGACGCCCTCCAGCTGCGCGATCGTACGGCTGAGCGCCGGCTGAGCAGGCGGACGCGCGCCGCCTGGCGTCACATACGGCCCCCTGACCGCCGCAGGAAGGTGATCGAGACCCCGCGCCACTTGACGTTCCATCAGTTCACCCGGTACCCGTGTCGGGCCCCCGGAAAATGCCGGGCTCCGGTCGGACGATCGCCGTACCGTGGCGGCATGCTCGATGAAGACGGTTACTTCGGGGAGTCCGTCGCCGCGTCGTACGACGAGTCGTCGGCGGAGATGTTCGACCAGCGGGTCGTGGAGCCCGCCGTGGATCTGCTGGCGGAGCTGGCCGGGGACGGAGGGCGGGCGCTGGAGTTCGGGATCGGGACCGGGAGGGTCGCCCTGCCGCTCGCGGCGCGTGGCGTCCAGGTGCACGGCATCGACATGTCCCGGGCGATGGTCGAGCGGCTGCGGGCCAAGCCCGGCGGGGACGGGATCGGTGTCACGATCGGGGACTTCGCGACGGCCGAGGTCGAGGGGACCTTCTCGGTCGCCTACCTCGTCTACAACACGATCATGAACCTGACCTCGCAGGACGCCCAGGTGGACTGCTTCCGCAACGCCGCCGCCCACCTGGAGCCCGGCGGCTGTTTCGTCATCGAGGTCGCCGTGCCCGATCTGCGGCGGCTGCCGCCGGGGCAGAACGCCGTGCCGTTCCGGGTGGCTGAAGGGCGGCTCGGCTTCGACCTGTACGACGTGGCCAGCCAGTCCGTCAGCTCGCACCACGTCTCCGTCCAGGACGGCCGCGGCAGCCACCTGGCCGTTCCGTTCCGCTACGTCTGGCCCGCCGAGCTGGACCTCATGGCCCGGCTGGCCGGGATGCGGCTGCGGGAGCGGTGGGACGGGTGGACGCGCGAGCCGTTCACCAGCGACAGCCGGCAGCACGTGTCCGTGTGGGAGAAGGCCGCGGGCTGAGGCGGTCGGCGTCCCGTCCGCCCTCCTCGATGCGGGCCCCTTGCCGGCGGCGCGGCCGGAGCACGGCCGTCCGCTCCGGCACGGCGGCGTCCAGGGTACGCCCGGCAAGGGCGCCTGACGGGTGCCTTCCCCGGTCAGGCGCCCCCGTTCCCCGTGTCTAGAAGAAGCCCAGCTTCTTCGGTGAGTACGACACCAGGAGGTTCTTCGTCTGCTGGTAGTGCTCCAGCATCATCTTGTGCGTCTCACGGCCGATCCCCGACTGCTTGTAGCCGCCGAACGCCGCGTGCGCGGGATAGGCGTGGTAGCAGTTGGTCCACACACGGCCCGCCTGGATCGCGCGCCCCGCGCGGTAGGCGGTGTTGATGTCCCGTGTCCACACACCCGCGCCCAGGCCGTACAGCGTGTCGTTGGCGATTTTGACCGCGTCGTCGAAGTCGTCGAACGAGGCCACCGAGACGACCGGGCCGAAGATCTCCTCCTGGAAGATCCGCATGCGGTTGTCGCCCTCGAAGATGGTCGGCTGGACGTAGTACCCGCCCTTCAACTCTCCCTCGGCGTCGATGCGTTCGCCACCCGTGAGGATCTTCGCGCCCTCCTGGCGGCCGATGTCCAGGTAGGAGAGGATCTTCTCCAGCTGGTCGTTGGATGCCTGCGCGCCGATCATGGTCTCGGTGTCCAGCGGGTGACCCGGCCTGATGCGCCGGGTGCGTTCGACGGCCGCCTCCAGGAACTCCGCGTAGTGACCGCGCTGGATCAGCGCCCGGGACGGGCACGTGCAGACCTCGCCCTGGTTGAGCGCGAACATCGTGAAGCCCTCGAGCGCCTTGTCGCGGAAGTCGTCGTCGTGCGCCCACACGTCGTCGAAGAAGATGTTCGGCGACTTCCCGCCCAGCTCCAGGGTGACCGGCTTGATGTTCTCCGAGGCGTACTGCATGATCAGCCGCCCCGTCGTGGTCTCCCCGGTGAACGCGACCTTCGCCACCCGCGGGCTCGACGCCAGCGGCTTGCCCGCCTCCACGCCGAATCCGTTGACGATGTTCAGCACACCCGGCGGCAGCAGGTCCGCGACCAGGCTCAGCCAGTAGTGGATGGAGGCCGGGGTCTGCTCGGCCGGCTTGAGGACGACCGCGTTGCCCGCGGCGAGCGCCGGCGCCACCTTCCAGGCCGCCATCAGGATCGGGAAGTTCCACGGGATGATCTGCGCGACGACCCCGAGCGGCTCGTGGAAGTGGTACGCCACCGTGTCGTCGTCCAGCTCGCCCAGCGACCCCTCCTGCGCGCGGATCGCCCCCGCGAAGTAGCGGAAGTGGTCGATCGCGAGGGGGATGTCGGCGGCCAGCGTCTCCCGGACCGGCTTGCCGTTCTCCCAGCTCTCGGCCACCGCCAGCGGCTCCAGGTGGGCCTCCATCCGGTCGGCGATCTTCAGCAGGATGTCGGAGCGCTCCGCGACCGGGGTACGACCCCACCCGGGCGCGGCCTCGTGGGCCGCGTCCAGCGCCCGCTCGACGTCCTCCGCGGTGCCGCGCGCGATCTCCGTGAACGGCTGACCGTTGACCGGTGACGGGTTCTCGAAGTACTGCCCGCGCGCCGGCGGCACATAGGCGCCACCGATGTAGTGGTCGTAGCGCGCCTGGTAGGAGACGATCGCGCCTTCGGTGCCCGGCGCCGCGTAACGAGTCATCCTGGTTGCCTCCCGGTGCAGCGCTGCCCGCCGTTGGGCAGCTCTCGGCGCGAGGCTAGGGACGCGGACGTTGCAAGTACGTTGCGTCGCGGCTCCGTACCCGTGCCCGGCCGGCCGGCGCCGCCAGTTCGGCCTCCAGCGTGGCGAGCCGGGCCCGGACCGGTGCCGTCGGGCGTACGGCGGCGAGCGCCCGCCACACCTCCAGGTCGTCCTCACCCCACGGCGCGTGCGCCCAGTCCGCCAGCAGATCGGGGTCGCCGTGCGCGATCAGCGCGAAGCGCAGCCCGCAGGCCAGCCGCTCCCGCAGCCGGACGATCGCCGGGGCCTGGGAACCGGGCAGCAGCGGGCCGCTGTACGCCTCCGCCGCCGCCGTCAGCGCCCCCGCCTCCAGCCGCCGCTCGACCACGGTGGCGTCCGACTCCACCGCCGCCGTCAACCGGTACGGCCGCGAGGCGAGCAGCCCCGGACCGAGCAGTCTGCGCAGACGCGCCAGCTCGGCGCGCAGCGTCACCGGGGTCACCGACTCGTCCGCGTACAGCGCGCACAGCAGCTCGTCGCCGCTCAGGCCCTCGGGATGCCGTGACAGCAGCACGAGGATCTCGCTGTGCCGGCGGCTGAGCCTGATCCGCCTGTCTCCCACGGCGAGTTCGGCCTCGTCCCGGCCGAGCGCGCTCAGCAGCGGCCCTCCCCCGGCGGCGCGTGGCGGGGCGAGCAGGGCGAGCTGTGCCTCGGCGGCCCGCGCCACCGCCCGCACGAAGCCGAGGCTGTGCGGATGGGCGAGCCCGTCCCCGCCGGTGATGTCCACGGCCCCCAGGACCCGACCGGTGCGTGGATCGTGCACCGGAGCGGCGGCGCAGGTCCACGGCTGCACCTGCCGTATGAAGTGCTCCGCGGCGAACACCTGCACGGGCCGGTCCACGGCGACCGCGGTGCCCGGCGCGTTGGTGCCGACCGTGCTCTCCGACCACCGGGCACCGGGCACGAAGTTCATCCGGTCCGCGCGGCGCCGGGTCGCCGCGTGCCCCTCCACCCACAGCAGCCTGCCGTGCGCGTCGCACACCGCCAGCAGATGCTCGCCATCGGCCGCGAAGGTGCCCATCAACTCCCGGAACAGGGGCATCACCCGGGACAGCGGATGCTCCGCGCGGTAGGCGCCGAGATCGTCGTCGGTCAGCTCCACGCTGGCGGCGCCGTCCGGCCCGACACCGGCCCGCGCGCTGCGCCGCCACGACTCCGCCACCACCGAGCGCACCGGACGCGGCACCGTGCCCACCGTGGTGAACGTCTCGTGCGCCCGGCGCAGCAACCGGACCCGCTCGGCGGGATCGGCCCCCGGCTCCAGGGCAACCCACGGATCGCTCAACTCGGCCTCCCGGACAGTGGAACGGTGGTGGTGCGGTGCGGTACGGGACGGTGATAGGGCCTACGGCGGCTCCGGGCGGTGATGCGGCGGGCTGAGCGGTGGCACAACGGCTGCCACGGCGGCTGGGACCATCGTCGTCCCGGGCGGTCACGCGGACAACCGGTGCGACGGCGGCTCCGCCTCCGGCTTAGGTCTTCCGTTTGGATCAGGCCGGACCAGGGAGCGGTGCCAGGGCCCGCGAGCCCGGCATGATCCAGACGAGAGGCCCTCCTAGGCGAAGTTGACCATTCTGATGTACCGCACCCAGTCCCAGTACGGCCCCGGGTCGGTGTGGTCGGTTCCGGGCACTTGGTAGTGGCCGATGATGTGCTCCCTGTCCCGGGGGATCCGGTACTTGGCGCAGATCGCCGCCGTGAGCTTCGCCGACTCCTCGTAGAGGGCGTCGGTGAAGTAGGCCGGCTGGTCGATCCAGCCCTCGTGCTCGATGCCGATGCTGCGCGTGTTGTAGCCCCAGTTGCCCGCGTGCCAGGCGATGTCGGTCTCGTGGACGCACTGGGCGACGTGCCCGTCCGCCGAGCGGACCACATAGTGCGCGGAGACCTTCTTCTGCGGGTCGCTGAAGATCGCCAGCGTGTCGGTGAACGTCTCCTGTGTGACATGGATGATCACTCGGTCGATGGTGTAGTCGCCGGGGCGGACGGACGCCGTGTAGTTGGAGCTGCTGGCCGCGTGCCACTCGGCGGGCGGATAGTCGACAGCCGCGCTCTGGGCGCCGGCCCGCGGCTCGGGGAGCAGCGCGTAGGGGACGGCGGCGAGTGCCGCGCCCTTGAGCAGCCGGCGCCGGCTGAGCCGGGGTCTGGCTCGGTCCATGTCCATGGCGGGATGCCTTTCGGGATGGCTCGGGGAATGCCGTTCGGCGGGCTTTTCGGGAGTCGGGGGTACGACGGGGACGTCAGCGACGCAGGGCCCGCGCGGTCTCCCGCAGCCGGGCGTGCACGCCGCGGTACGTCTCCCGCGCGGGCAGCCACTGTTTGCGGAGCTTGGCCACGCACGTGTAGTTCGTGTCGCACACGTTGGCCAACGGTGACTCGACCGCCTGGGTTGCGAACTGGTAGGCGTCCAGCTCACTGAACCCGTAGTCGCGCACCAGCCACTGCACCAGGTCGAGCTGGGATATCCGGAACGCGTCCTCCAGCGGCCGGGCCGAACCGGTCGAGATGATGTGCGTGTCCGACTCCAGCCGGGGCCACGGTGTGGCGACGTCCTTGAGGAGGTCGACGACCACCACCGTGTTCATCGCGCACTCCACGGCCACGCCACAGGTCTCGCCCTCGCCCTGCCGGGCGTGCCCGTCGCCGAGGCTGAGCAGGGCGCCCTCGACGTTGACACCCAGGTAGCAGGTGACGCCGGCCCGCATCTCCGGCGTGTCCATGTTGCCGCCGTGGGCGTCGGGCACCAGGGCCGAGCGCACCTCCAGGTTGGCGGGGGCCACACCCACCGTGCCGTGCATCGGGTCCAGGGGCAGCTCCACCTGGAGGTCGCTGTCCCGGGCCTGGAACAGGGCCGTTCCGCGGGCTCGGTCCAGCTGCCAGATCCACACCCGCTCCGGCAGCGGTGGCTGAAGGGTGGCCGTCGTGTGCGTGGAGGTCAGCGCACCGAAGAGGGGGACCGTCGTGGACGCCGCCCAGTCGCGGGCCGGTTCGATCGACACGAAGTGCACGGCCACGGTGTCACCGGGCTCGGCGCCCTCGATGTGGAAGGGCCCGGTCTGCGGATTGAGGAAGGGGAACTCGCACACCTCGGACACCAGGTCCTTCTCGGAGCGGACCCGGCCCGCGAAGCAGTCTTCCGTGTAGAGGTCGAGGACCGTACCGGGCGCGATCCGCGCCAGGGGCGCCGCTCCGCCGAACGTCCACGCGTACTGGTCAGGTTCGGGGCGCACGGTGAGGATCCGGGGGTCGGTCATCGTGGCGTGACTCCCTTCTGAGGGCGATCCCCGGGACGGGGACGCGGGCGGGCGTGGGCGGTGCCCCACGTGAGGGGTGGTCAGCCCGGCACGGATCCGTTCATGCGGCCGGCGCCGGGGTCGTACGCGTCGAGGTGCACCCGCGCGGTCTCCGCTATCCGCTCCGGGTGCCGCCGTATCAGCACGACCAGCACGACCACTCCCACGGCCATCCACGCGCCGACGACCGGACCGGCGTAGGACACCGGTGCCGTCAGTTCCGTCACGAAGTCGAACACCGGAAGGCCGGCCGCCGTCAGCAGGGCGGGCACGAACGCGGCGATGCCCAGCACGGGGAACAGCAGGTGCCGCACCGGTGCGAAGGAAGCCCGGCCGGAGCGCAGGAAATGGCCGGCGCAGGAGAGGTTCACGACGATGTAGACGCCGACGACGACCGTGACGATCACCGTGGCGAGCAGCAGGAACGCGGTCACCGGGTCGTAGGCGAAGCCGAGCCCCAGCACCGCTGCGACCGCGACGACGGTCTGCACGGCGATGCCGGCCACGGGGGAGTGGTGCCGGGGATGAAGCGTGGCGAGCAGGCCGGGCAGGACGCGGACGCGGGCGAGGGCGAAGGCCGTGCGGGTCGAGACGTTCGCGCTCGCGTTGGCGTTGGCGATGGCCGAGTTGACCACCGCGAGGAACACCAGCACCCAGAACAGACCGAACGAGGCCCGGGCCACGCCCTCCCAGGACGCCTCGCCCGAGGCACCGAACTCCGCGAAGCGGTCGGGGCCGAAGTAGACGGTCATCGCGTACGTCGTGAGGACGTAGAACAGGCCGATGCCCACGGCCGCTCCGAGAACCGCGCGGTGCATGGTCCGCCGCGGGTCACGGGTCTCCTCGGCGAGCGGCGCCGCCGCCTCGAACCCGGCGAAGGCCAGCACCGTGTACACGGACCCGGCGAACACCCCGGCGGCCCCCGTGTAGCCGTCGGCGGTGTGGGACGTACCGAACACCGACAGGGTGTTGGCGCTGCCCGCCTTGCCGATGAGCAGCACGGCGAACACCAGGAGGACGACGATCTCGAAGACGCCGAGGACGGTTCCGAAGCGGGCGGAGGCACGGACGCCCAGATAGCCGGAGACGGCGATCACCACGGCACCCGCCAGCGCCCACGGCCACCACAGGTCCGCCGGGTACGCCGGCCATTCCTCGTGCAGCGTGCCCGCCGCCGTGAAGCCCAGCTGGAGGAGCAGCAGGGGCGGCACCAGCATCTCCACGAAGACGTAGGCCCACCCGACGAGGAAGCCGACGGCCGGGTGCAGGCCCTTTGCCGCGTACGTAGCCACCGAGCCGGCCGCGGGCAGCTCCCGCGCGAGCTCGGCCACGCAGGAGGCGGTGAACAGACAGGCCACCAGGGCCACGAGCACCGCGAGCGGGAGGCTGCCGCCCGCGAAAGCGGCGCCCGACGGAATCGAAGCCGCCACCGCGGCGGCCGGCGCCATCGCCGTGATGCTCTGGAACAGCACCTCGCGCAATCCGATGGCGTCGCGCCGCAGCGTCCCCTTCGTCTCTCCGTGCATGTGTCCCCCGATACGTCTCAGTCCGCCGCCACCGCCGCCCGCGCACTCCTGATGCCGCTTGCGCCTGCCGCTTGGTGACGATCCGTCGGCTGGGCCTCGCGTGAATCACGGTACGACTCGGGCGGGTTGGGCAGAAGGGGGTGCCACGGTTCCGTGGACGAGTCGCGGCTTGTGGACAACTTGCTCACTCGATCGGGTGAGGTCCGGCGAGGCGCCGGCTGCGACGTGCCAGGCACCGCGCGCACCGCGGAGGACCACCTGCCCCGCAGCCGACCGGGGATGCTTCCCGTGGTCCGGCGTCCCGGCGAGCAGCGCCGCCTGGGCACCATCTCCCGGGCATCACCGCCCGGGTGGGCCGCGCCCACGGCTGAAACTCGGTCCCGCGGGGGGACTCAGTCCGTCACCCGACTCCACCGGTCGGGTTCCCCGGCGCGCGCCGAGCCGCGTCAGGATCGTTCCGCCACCACAGCCGGATCGTCCAGTACCGCCCGGACGACCGAGTGCGCGGCGCCCAGCAGGGGGCCCTGCGGGCCCAGTGGGGAGACCGTCACCGGGCAGGCCGGGCCGGCCGTGCGGCCCGACAGCTCCGTGTCCAGCGACGGCAGTAGCCACGGGGACAGATCGGCCAGGGCCCCGCCCAGGACCACCGTCTCGGGATCGAGCAGGTTCACCGCTCCGGTCAGGGCGATGCCGAGGGCCGTACCGGCGTCCCGCAGCGCGGACCGCACCCTCTCGTCGCCCGCCTCGGCGCGTTCCGCGAGCAGGCCCACCCGGTCGTCCCGCGGCTCCAGCCCGGCCGCGCGCAGGACCGCCTCCTCGCCCGCGTACTGCTCCAGGCACCCCCGGCTGCCGCACGGGCAGGGGGGACCGTCCGGTCGTACGGGCACGTGGCCCAGCTCGCCCGCGAAGCCCCGGGTGCCGCGCAGCAGCCGGCCGTCCACGACGATCGCCGCGCCGATGCCGATCTCGGCCGACACGTGCAGGAAGTCGCCCGGCGTACCGGCACCTAGCCACAGTTCGGCCAGTGCGCCGAAATTGGCCTCGTTGTCGACGGTCAGCGGCCCGTGCGCGGGCAGCAGGGGACCGAGGTCGGTGTCGTGCCAGTCGAGGTTGGGGGCCCGTACGACCGTCCGCCCGTCCCTCGCCACCAGGCCGGGCACGGCGACCGCGAGCCCGGCGGGCCAGAGTTCCGCGCGCTCCGCCTCCGCGACGACCTGCTGGATCAGCGCCGTCAGCTCCTCGATCACCGGTTCCGGCGCCCGGCCCCGGTTGACACCGCGCCGCACCGCCCGCGCGCGGACCTCGCCGCGCAGGTCGACCGCGCAGACGGCGAGGTGGTCGACGCCGATCTCGGCCCCTATCCCCGCGGGCCCCCGCCCGCTCACCGCGAGCGCCGACCCGGGCCGGCCCACCCGCCCCGGCCGCTCGGGCCCCAGTTCCTCCAGCAGGCCCCAGCGGATCAGCTCGTCCACGAGGGTCGACACCGCGGCCCGCGTCAGTCCGATCCGGGAGGCGACCGCCGCCCGGGACAGCGAGCCCTCGGCGCTCACGGCGTGCAGTACCCGGGCCAGGTTGCGCCGGCGCATGCCCTGCTGGGTGTCCGGCAGGGCGCGCCCGGCGCCCGATGGGCGCGCCTCGTGCAGCGGTGCGGTCATGCCTCCGTCGATCCTCGGTGTCTGCCGCCCGGCTGGTCGCGGGCGGATCGGTCACTCGGTGTCCGTCCCCCGCTCCAGCAGCGGGGCCGCGTCGGAGAGTACCCCGGTGATCCGGTCCAGCGTCGCCCGGTCCCGTTCCACGGCCTCCAGGACGGGGCCCGCGGCCGTGTTCCAGCGGCGAGCGACCGCCGCGGGATCCTCGCCGGTCAGCAGTCCGGCCGCCTGGGCCGCCGCACCCAGGGCGACCAGTTCCCTGGCCTGCGGGATCTGGACGGGCCGTCCCGAGAGCCGGCGCACGGTCTGCTGCCAGGCCGTCCCGCGCGCCCCGCCGCCGATCAGGAGCAGGGGGGTGTCGCGGTCCGCGTCCTCGTCGAGGACCAGGTCGAGAGCCCCGAGCAGCGCGTGCACCGCGCCGTCGTACGCGGCCTGGAGCAGCTGACCCGGGGTGGTGTCGTGCCGCAGACCGTGCAGCACTCCGGAGGCATGCGGCAGGTTCGGCGTGCGCTCGCCGTCCAGGTACGGCAGCAGGGTCACGGAGCCGCCGGATTCCACCGCCTCGCGGTCCAGGCCCAGCAGGTCCGCGACGCGGTCCACCGCGAGGGTGCAGTTCAGGGTGCAGGCCAGGGGGAGCCAGTCCCCGCGCGCGTCGGCGAAGCCCGCCACCGTCCCGGTCGGATCGGTGGGACGGCGCCGGGAGACGGCGTAGACCGTGCCGGACGTCCCGAGGCTCAGCACCGGCGTGCCGGGACGCAGTCCGAGGCCCAGGGCCGCCGCCGCGTTGTCGCCGGTGCCCGGGGCCACCAGCGTGCCCTTCGAGAACGGCAGGTCGTGGCTGTCGCGCACGGTGCCGGCCACCTCGCCGGGTCGTACCACCCGGGGCAGCAGCGCCGGATCCAGGCCGACGTGCGCGAGGGTCTCCTCGTCGTACGCCTCCGTCCCGGACGCCCACCAGCCGGTGCCGGAGGCGTCGCCGCGGTCGGTCGTGCCCTGCCCGGTCAGGCGCTCGGTGAGGTAGTCGTGGGGGAGCCGTACCGCCCGGGTCGCGCGGACCGCCTCCGGTTCGTGCTCGGCGAGCCACGCCCACTTGGTGACCGTGAAGGACGCGCCGGGCACGCTGCCGGTGCGCTCCGCCCAGGCCTTCGGCCCGCCCAGCTCCTCCACCAGACGCACGGCCTGCGGCGCCGAGCGGACGTCGTTCCACAGCAGCGCCGGACGCACCGGCTCGCCGCGCTCGTCCAGGGTGACCAGGCCGTGCTGCTGGCCGCCGATCGACACCGCGGCCGCCTCGTGCGCCGCGTCACCGCACTGGCGCAGTGCCTCGCACAGCGCGTCCCACCACTGGCGCGGGTCGCTCTCCCGGCCGGCGCCGGACGAGACCGTGTGCGGTGCCTGGCCGCTCGCCACCACCTGACCGGTGGCCACGTCGACGACCAGTGCCTTCGTGGACTGGGTGGACGTGTCCACCCCGACGACGAGCGGACCCTCGGCTGCTGACATCGGGCTCTCCCTCTTCCGCGGCTCCGCGGGACGTGCGGGTGTGTGGTTTCGAAGACACCTTGCTGTCGAAGACATCTTGTCTCTTCCCAGAGGTGCGTCGGCATACTAATTTGTAAACCGCCATGACGAAATAGTCGCAACAGAGCAAGGAGCCGCGGCATGAGCTACCAGCCCACCCCCGAGGACAGGTTCACGTTCGGACTCTGGACCGTCGGCTGGCAGGGCAGGGACCCGTTCGGCGACGCCACCCGCCGCGCCCTCGACCCCGTCGAGACGGTGCAGCGCCTGGCGGAACTGGGTGCCTCCGGAGTGACCTTCCACGACGACGACCTGATCCCCTTCGGTTCCTCGGACACCGAGCGCGAGTCCCACGTCAAGCGGTTCCGCCAGGCCCTGGACGCCACCGGCATGACCGTTCCGATGGCCACCACGAACCTCTTCACGCACCCGGTCTTCAAGGACGGCGCCTTCACCGCGAACGACCGCGACGTCCGCCGCTACGCCCTGCGCAAGACGATCCGCAACATCGACCTGGCGGTCGAGCTGGGTGCGAAGACGTACGTCGCCTGGGGTGGCCGCGAGGGCGCCGAGTCCGGCGCCGCCAAGGACGTGCGGGCCGCCCTGGACCGCATGAAGGAGGCCTTCGACCTCCTCGGCGAGTACGTCACCTCGCAGGGCTACGACCTCCGCTTCGCCATCGAGCCCAAGCCGAACGAGCCCCGCGGCGACATCCTGCTGCCCACCGTCGGGCACGCGCTGGCCTTCATCGAGCGCCTGGAGCGGCCCGAGCTCTACGGCGTCAACCCCGAGGTCGGCCACGAGCAGATGGCCGGCCTGAACTTCCCGCACGGCATCGCGCAGGCCCTGTGGGCCGGGAAGCTCTTCCACATCGACCTCAACGGTCAGTCCGGCATCAAGTACGACCAGGACCTGCGGTTCGGCGCGGGCGACCTGCGGTCCGCCTTCTGGCTGGTGGACCTCCTGGAGAGCGCCGGTTACGAAGGCCCCCGCCACTTCGACTTCAAGCCGCCGCGGACCGAGGACCTCGACGGCGTGTGGGCCTCGGCGGCGGGCTGCATGCGCAACTACCTCATCCTGAAGGAGCGGGCGGCCGCCTTCCGCGCCGACCCCGAGGTGCAGGAGGCCCTGCGCGCCTCGCGCCTGGACGAGCTGGCCCAGCCGACCGCGGCCGACGGCCTGCAGGCCCTGCTCGCCGACCGCGCGGCCTTCGAGGAGTTCGACGTGGAGGCGGCCGCCGCGCGCGGCATGGCCTTCGAACGCCTCGACCAGCTGGCGATGGACCACCTGCTCGGAGCGCGGGGCTGAACGCAGGAGGGCCGGGGCGAGCGCCAGCCGCTCACCCCGGCCCCCGGCCGTGAGCCCGGTGTCAGCGGCCCTCGGGCAGCCGGACGTACGTCACGGTCGTCCTGATCCCGCTGTCGACCAGGCGGCCCTGGGCGTCGAACGCGCCCGTCCCGTCGGTCATCCCGAAGTCGTTGTCGTTGACGAGCGCGAGCGTGTCGTGATCCACGCGCGCGATGCCCTCGATCTTCCCTGGCACCCCCGCGACCTTGCCCAGGTCGACCACCAGCCGCTTGGCCAGCACCGGCACGCCCTGCGCCGCGGGGTCGTCCAGCTGCTCCAGCGACGGAGCCGTGGTGTCGTCGTCCCAGGGACCGCCGAGGATGTCCGATGTGCGCCGCAGGCTGACCAGCTGGAGCCGGGCGGCCTTGTCCGTGCGCTCCTCGACCAGCAGCCGGTCACCGCCGGCCGCGACCACCGAGGAGATCTTCAGCTCGGAGGTGTCGTCCTCGCCCGGGTCCACCACGTCCACCGGGTCGAAGCGGTAGGCGTACTCGGCCGTGACGGCCTTCGCGCGGGGTGAGAAGCGCAGCAGGCGGGTGGTGCGGGAGGCGTCGCCGGCGTCCGCGTCCGGCAGCGACAGCGGGCTCTGCAGGGCCATCACCAGGTCACCGCCGGGAAGCTGCGCCAGCCCCTCGAACCCGCGGTTGGTCTTGCGGTGCAGCAGGACCGCCGGGAGCGCCTCCACCACCGGGTAGTCCGCGCCCGTCAGACCGAGCCCCTCGGGCACGTAGCGCGCGAGGACCCGCCCGCGCGCGGAGACGTGCACGAGGGAAGGCCCGTACTCGTCCACGAGCCAGAAGCTGCCGTCCCCGGCCCGGACGACGCCCTCGGTGTCGAGGCCGTTCGGGTCGTAGGACAGCGCCGTCCGCGCGTCGTAGGTGTACGGCGCCTCGTCCCGGCTCTTCTGATCGGGCAGTCCGGTGACGGCTTTCCCGGAGGAGGTGGTCAGCGGTATCGCGTCGATGACCTTGACGGTGTCCCCGGCGGCCCTGATCCTCACGATGGCGGGATCGAATCCCGGCACCGGGAAGGTGCGGCGCTTCTTGCCGTCCACCTTGATCTGACCGTTGGGACCGCGGTCGGTCACCGTCCAGTACTCGTCCTTGCGGCCGGCCGGGTAGATGTCGCTGCCGATGCCGCCGAGCTTGATCCCGTGGTCGTCGGCCACGCTGCCGGGCAGCAGCGCGTTGCTGAACGCGCCGAGCGGAATCTCGCCGAGGGTCGCCGTACGGATCACACGGGCGTCCCCCGACGGCGCCGCGGTGGCCGTCCCCGCCGCGACGAGGACGGCGGCCAGGGCCAGGGGCCAGCCCGTGGCGAGGGAACGGCGGACGCGACGCAGACCGGCGGCGTGCGGGAACATCGGGCCTCCTGGAGCAAGGTCATGGACTGCCGACACCCTTGGGCTCCCGGAGGAACGCCGCACGACCGCCCGGTGAACGGCCGGCGTCCGCCGCTCATCAGATCGCGTCACCAATGAGCCTGACTGTCTGTCAGGAACCGTGCGCGGCCGGAACCTCCCCCTCCGGCCGCGCGGAGGCCAGCGCCGTCGCGGGGTCCGGATCGGCCCCGCCCGCCGGGACCCAGCGTCCCCCCTCGTCGCGGTACGGCCACCAGCGGCCCTCGCGCCCGAGCCGCAGCTGAACGCCTTCCTCCTGGACGGTCCACCGGTTGCCGCTGCGGTGGAACACCGGCCGCTCGTCCGCCTCCCAGGCCGCTTCCAGAGCCGCACGCGCGCGTGCCAGCGCCACACCCTCGACGTCCCGGTCCTCGTCGAGCACCGCCAGGGCCGCCGCACCACCGGTCCGCCAGGCGCGGACCGCTGTCATGAGCCCGTCGTGCCCACGCCCCGACCCCGCGGCGAGCCGCTCGGTGACGGCTGCGGGGGCCGGCCCGCATGCCAGGCGTACGGCGTCCTGGGCGGCCGTCAGGTCCGCCTTTGTCCGCGTCTCACCACGCAGCGCCGCCGCCAGCAGCCGATACGCCTCCGCGGCGGTGCGACCGGTCAGGTGCGCCAGCGCCGCCGGGTCCACCCCCGGCGCGGCCGGCGCCCCGGTGGCGAAGGACGGTGGCGCGCCGGGAGCCGAGGGCAGCCCGGGCAACTCGGGCAGCGGCGGCAGGATGCCGGCAGCCGCCCAGGCCTCGGCCGCGTCCACCCCCGCGGCCGGGGGTGTCACTCCGGACGGTTCCGCCGTGCCGCGGACGTGCAGCTCCGCCAGGAAGGCGTCCTTGTCCCGCCCGCGCATCAGCAGGAGCAGAAACGGATCCTCGTCCAGCAGCCGCGCCACCTGGTGGCACAGGGCGGCGGTGTGCCCGCAGTGGTCCCAGGCACCGCAGTCGCACGCGGGATCCAGATCGCCGAGAGCCGGCAGGAGGTCGATCCCCGCCACCGCCGCGTCTTCGAGCAGATGCGGCGGAAGCTCCCGTTCGAGCAGCGCGGCCATGTGGCCGGCCTGCTCCACGGCGAGATCCGCGAACCACGCCCACTCCTCGTCGGACAGCCGCGGCAGCAGGACGTCGGCCCGGTACGCCGCGCCTCCGCGGTCACGGACGACGGCGGTGACCCGGCCCGGCCGTACGGTCACCGCTCCCACGCCGCCCGCGCGCGCGAGCCGGCGCCCGGACTTGACCACCGCGGCCTCCAGCGCGGCGTCCTCCAGGGCCCGCAGCCAGGCCAGCCCCCACCAGCTCCGGGCGAAGGCACGCCCGCGCGCGGGCGGCAGCGCGGCGAACGTGCGCTCCGCGTCCCGTCCGTGCTCGTCGTCCCAGCGGCTCATCGCGCCCCCCCGCGCAGTTCCACCAGTGCGGCCAGTTCCTCGTCCGACAGTTCCGTCAGGGCCGCCTCACCGGAACCGAGCACGGCGTCGGCCAGCTCCCGTTTGCGGCCCAGCATCTCGGCGATCCGGTCCTCCAGGGTCCCCTCGGCGATCAGCCGGTGCACCTGCACCGGACGGGTCTGCCCGATGCGGTACGCCCGGTCGGTGGCCTGTGCCTCCACCGCCGGGTTCCACCAGCGGTCGTAGTGCACGACGTGCTCGGCCCGGGTGAGGTTCAGCCCCGTCCCGGCCGCCTTGAGCGACAGCAGGAACACCGGGGCCTCACCCGCCTGGAAGCGCCGTACCAGCTCCTCACGCGCGGCGACCGGCGTCCCGCCGTGCAGCAGCAGCGAGGACACCCCGCGGGCCGCCAGGTGCCGTTCGAGCAGCCGGGCCATGCGCACGTACTGCGTGAAGACCAGCACACCCGAGTCCGCGGCGAGGACGGTGCCGAGCAGTTCGTCCAGCAGCTCCAGCTTCCCCGAGCGTCCCGCGAGCCGCGGATCGTCCTCCTTGAGGAACTGCGCCGGATGATTGCAGATCTGCTTCAGTCCGGTGAGCAGCCGCATGATCAGGCCCCGGCGGGTCATGTCGTCGGCGGCCGCGATGCGGTCCAGGGTCTCGCGCACCAACGCCTCGTACAGCCCCGCCTGTTCAGCCGTGAGCGACACCGGGTGATCCGTCTCGGTCTTCGGCGGGAGTTCCGGGGCGACGCCGGGATCGGACTTGCGCCGCCGCAGCAGGAACGGTTCGACGAGCCGGGCGAGCCGTCGTGCGGCGGCGGGGTCCCGGCCGCCCTCGACGGGCTGCGCGTAGCGCGCGCGGAACCCGCCGAGGCCGCCGAGCAGGCCGGGTGTCGTCCAGTCGAGGATCGCCCACAGTTCCGTGAGGTTGTTCTCCACCGGAGTGCCGGTGAGCGCCACGCGCGCGCGTGCGCCGATCGTGCGCAGCGCCCGCGCGGTCGCGGAGTAGGGGTTCTTCACATGCTGCGCCTCGTCGGCCACCACCATGCCCCACGGGACCCCGGCGAGCCGGTCGGCGTCCAGGCGCAGCGTGCCGTACGTGGTCAGCACGAACTCACCGTCCGCCAGGGACGCCAGATCGCGTCCGGGTCCGTGGAACCGGCGCACCGGCACCCCGGGAGCGAACCGTTCGATCTCGCGCTGCCAGTTGCCCAGCAGCGAGGCCGGGCAGACCACGAGCGTGGGGCCGGCCGCCGCCGGATCGGTCTGCCGGTGCAGGTGCAGGGCGATCAGTGTGATCGTCTTGCCGAGCCCCATGTCGTCGGCCAGACAGCAGCCCAGTCCGAGCGATGTCGTACGGGCCAGCCAGTCGAGCCCGCGCAGTTGATAGTCCCGCAGGGTCGCGGCCAGCCCCGGCGGCTGTCCGGCGGTGAGGGCCGGGTCCTGGGCCGTCAGCCGCTCCCGGAGCCCCTCCAGCCACCCCGTGGGCCGTACGTCGACCTGCCGGCCGTCGACTTCCGTCGAACCCGTCAGAGCCGCGGCCAGCGCCTCGACGGGAGCGACGGAACGGTCCCGCTCGGTCCGGGCCCGCTCCGCCTCCCGCGGATCGACCAGGACCCAGCCGTCGCGCAGCCGCACCAGGGGCCGCTTCGCCTCCGCCAGCCGGTCCAGCTCCTCCCGGGACAGCTCCCGCCCGCCCAGGTCGAACCACCAGCCGAACGTGACCCTCGCGTCCGCTCTGAGGAACGACGGAACGGTGACGGTTCCGGACGGTGCGGTGCCGTCGTCCGGCGGGCCGATCGCCGCGTGCGCGGTGATGCCGCGTGCCAGGTCCCGGGGCCAGTGCACCTCGACCCCGGCGGCGGCCAGCGCCCGCGCGCCCTCGCTCAGCAGCTCGGCGATCTCGTCGTCGGCGAGGTCGACGGTGTCCGGCACGGCGGCGGAGAGCAGCGGCGTCAGCGGCGGCCAGGCCCGGGCCGCCCGGCGAAGCGCCAGCAACGCGTCCGCACGCGCGCGGAGGGCGAACTCCGGGCGCCCGGTGTCCGCACCGGTCCACAGTTTGGCGGCGTCCATGACGTCCGCCGGTCCGCCCTGGCCGTGCACCTGGAGGACCGCACGGAAGCGGACCGGAGCACCGTCCTGGGAGGCGGCGTCGAGACCGGACGCCTCCACGCGCAGCGACAGCCGCACCCCCGCGTCATGGCCGGCGGCGATGTCGTCCGCCCACTCCCGCAGCGCGGGCAGACGCCGCGGCTCCAGCGCCGTGTACGCGGGGCCGCCGGTCGCCAGCGGGGCGGCGGGGGAGCGCGGCAGCACGTCGGCGACCGCGTCGAGGAAGGCGCGCAGCAGCCGTTCCGGGTCGGGCAACAGCGCGGGCCCGTCGTCCGTGAGCGGCACGGCATGCGCCTGCGGGGGCATGGCGGCGGCGAGTTCGCGGACCAGTTCCGCATCGCGCGCGGACAGAGGCCCCACGCGCCAGGCGTCGTGATCGCCGGCGGTCAGGCCCGGCAGGAGCAGACCGCGCGCCAGGAAGCCGAGGGCCAGTTCGTACGCGGTCCGCCAGAAGGCGGCGGCCCGGTGTTCCCGCGGCAGCGCACGCGCGCGTGCGAGCACCGGAAGGGCGGTGCCGACGGGAAGCAGGAGGACGGGCAGCGGCACGCGTTCGACGCCTCCGTCGGCCGAGGGCAGTACGAGATCCAGGTCTGCCGGCGAGCCCTCTGCGTGCCCGGGCGGAACCCCACCGTCCGGCCGCCAGAAGCCGATGCGGCCCGCGCGCGGGGGATCGGACGGCAGGAACACGACGCAGCATTCGGTCAGTTCGGTCAGTTCGGTCGGTGCGGTCGGTGCGGTCGGTGCGGTCGGTTCGGTCGGTTCGGAGGGTGGTGGCGCAGGGATGGTCTGCACAGCTTCGTTGCACTCCTCAAATTTGACTACTCGACCGGAGCCGCCGAGGTTACAGGATGGCCGGGGCGTTCCTGTCCTGCCCGTACCGTGACGCGGGTCACTCCACAATCTGTTCGAAGGGGGTTCTGGTTTCGTCGCGAGTACGGGCGGCAAGCGCGCACCGGCGGGGACAATGTCCGCCACCGCTGTCGAGCGTCGTGGTCGAGTGAGGGGGACGGCATGGGGGAGAGCCTGAGGGACGCGGGGCCTGCACAGATCCCGAGACGAGGAGGGGGATCGGAGTCGGGCGGACGGGATCGCATGCCGTCGCCCCTGCGCGAGGAGCACACAGCCATGGAACTGCGCCGTGCCGAACAGGCGCACACGGAACCCGCCGGGGTGGTTCCGCCGGTCCATCGGCCGGGAGGCTTCGAGGTCGACGCCTCGGTCCCGAGCCGGCAGCAGTGCTGGGACATGCTGGAACCGGGCGTGCGGGAGAAACTGGCGCACAAGGCCGGTGGCGTCTGGGAGTGGTGGGCGCGATTGGACGACGAGGGCCACCCGAAGGCGTTCGTGTTCGGCCCCCGCGGACTGTGCCAGGTCGGCAGCGTCGTCCGCGACGGCCGCACCGTCTTCCAGGGCGAGCGCCTGAGAGTGGAGCCCGGAGCGGTGCGACGGCGGTCGTTCGCGGTGACCGGCCCCGGGAAGCGACCCTCGACGGCGACCGGGCAGTGGGGCCGGGCCGCGGCCACCCGTGCCGCACAGCCGCCGGCCCCAGCCGTACTCCCGCTGAACCTGGCCACTGCGGCCCTCGGCGTTCTCGGGAACTTTCCCGCCGAGGTGCAGGAGTTCGTCCAGCGCCCGTTCCTGTCGGACGGCCACGGGCTCGTCGCGGACTGGTACTACGACGAGACCCTCGAACTCACGCATCGGAAGGTCTTCGTGGTGTTCTGCCTGTCCGCGCAGCGTCATGTGACGGTCGCGGCGGGCACCCGCACCCTGCCGCGGGGAAGGCCGCCGCATCAGGCACGCTGGGACGTCGAGTGCTATGAGGCGCTGATCCGGCGGGCTTGATGCGGCGTGCCGGCGGACCGTCGGTGTCCTTGCCGCGTCGCGCGGAGCGCCCAGGGGCCGCGTCGCGCCGGGCCGGTCACCGGCGGCCTCACCGTGTCCCGTCGGCTGCCGGCGGCCTCACCGCGCCCGGTCCGCCGCCAACGGCCCGCCGCGTCCGGCCCACTGCCAACAGGCTTCCCGCCCCGTCGCGGGCCACTAGGGGGTGTGGCTCAGGGATGTCTCAGGGCCGGGTCGTGGAACCGTGGGGAGCGGGGGGCCGTTCTCAGATCAGAGAGCGGCAGTGGCCGCGAAGGAGGCGACGCTCATGTCCATGAACGCGAAGATCGCCGCAGGGGGCGTGGCGGTCGGGCTGATCCTGCTCATATGGCTGCCCTGGTGGGTGGCGTTCCTCATCGTCGTGGGAGTTCCGGCGGCCGCCTACCTCGCCCTGGACCCCTCACAGCGGCGCAGGCTGCGCAGGGTCACCCGCAAGGAGCTCGGCCGCTGAGGCGCCGGTGCGCGGCAAGGTCTCACTCGGCGAGCCGCCAGGACGGGCGGGCCGAGCCATGGGGAGCCGCGTCGCCCAGGGGCGGCGCGGCTGCCGGGGGAGCGACCGGAAGGTCTCGTCCGGCAGCCCCGGCTCACAGGGGCCGTACGGCCATCTTGTCGAGCGCCTCCAGCAGACCGGGCAGCTCGGGTCCCCGGCCCACCGGCAGCACCTCGCCGGGCTCCTCGTCGAGCAGGACGAACGCGATGTCGTCGGTGCGGGCCACGATCGACCAGCCGGGGCCGTCGGCGCGGAGCGTACGGGCCTCGCCGGGCGCGAACGACGAGCGCACGCGGCCGAGCGGCGGTGGCGAGTCGACGTAGGCGCGCGCTTCCGCGAGCACCCGGCGGACACCGGCGTGGCCACCGGCCCTGGCGCCCTCGCCCTCCCGCGCGGAAGGCACGTCCGGCGTGCGCTCGCCGGGCACGGGGAAGTCGGCGTCGTCGATCTGCTCCCGCCAGGCGGCCCACTGCAGCGCTATCTCGTCGGCACCCAGTCGGCGCTGCGCGGGCCCCCAGGAGGCGGTGTCCGGCGGGCACAGCGCCGACCGTCCGGCCTCCTCGGCGGGCGGGTCGTGAGGAGCGGGCACGCCGGGTGCCGCGACGGCGACGGCCAGGGGCCATCCCGGCAAGGCGGTCACGACCGCGCGCTCGTCCGGCGACAGCTCGTACTCCATGCCGCAGTCCCAGGACGCGATCGCCACGGCGACCAGCGAGACGTCGTCGATGACGACCGTCCAGCGAGCGCCCAGCCCGTCCTGGCCCAGCACCAGGCCGTACCCGTCGGCGCGCGGCGCGAGGTCCAGCGCCGCACACGCCTCCGGGTAGTCGTCGCCCAGCACGCTCGGAAACTGTGCCGGCGTGAGCAGTACCGCCGTCAGCACGTACAGCGCATCGTCCGCGGCGGCGACGGGCTCAGCGTCCGTCCCGGCCATCCCTGCCTCCCCAGTGGTTCGTCCATCGGCGCGCACCCTAGTGCGAGCGGAAGCAGCTTGTCACGACCCCGCGCACCACACGGAGCTGCAGGTTTCCGCCTGGACAGGGTCGAAACGACCACATGTGGAGAAGGAAGTTCCGTTCAGGCCGAGGGCAGCCCGAGGAGGTCGCGGGCCACCGCCGCGGGTGTCTCGTCGCGTTCCCGGGCCAGCGCGACGACCGCCCGGCAGGCCAGTTCGCTCACCCCGAAGGACAGGGCCTCCGGGGACACCCACGCCGCCGCTTCCTCGATCCGGTCCTGATCGTCCTCCGCGCGGGCGGCGACATAGACGGCCGCCGCTTCGAACAAGTTGTGCGCGCGCCTCTCCCGGGCGCCCTCCGGCCGCCCCTGCGCGGAGCTGCCGAGCCGGCCGGCGTACCTGCGGATCCTGTCGAACACGCGGACCACCCTTCCCTCAACGGGGTCAGTACGATCGCCCATCTGCTGTTCATCAACGTAGAGTTGGGGGTTCGGCGGCAGAAGGGGGACGACGCGGTGAAGCGGTTCGAGCGGCTCGCGCAGATCCGCCGGCTGGACCCGGTGGCGGACGCGCTGGAGATCTACCGGATCAGCGTCGCCTACGAGTTCCCCTGGGATTACACCCGCGCTCTCGAACTGGCTCTGTACCGTACCTACGCGGTGCCCGGCATCGGGCGGCTGCTCGCGCGGACGGCGGAGCTGACCGAGCGCACGCAGAAGCGGTACGACGACACCGTGCTGCTCCTGGACACCATCGTGGAACACGGCTTCGCGGCGGAGCAGGGGCGCACCGCGATCCGCCGCGTCAACCAGATGCACCGCGCCTACGACATCAGCGACGACGACATGCGGTACGTGCTGAGCACCTTCGTGGTGACGCCCCGCCGCTGGATCGACGCCTACGGCTGGCGGCGGCTGTCCCGGCACGAGGTCGTCGCCACCACCGAGTACTACCGCACCCTCGGCCGGCACATGGGCATCCCGGACATCCCCCGCACCTATGAGGAGTTCGAGGCCCTTCTCGACTCCTACGAAGAGGCCCACTTCGGCTGGGACGAGGATGCCCGCCGGGTCTCCGACGCCACCCTCGGCCTGATGGCGTCCTGGTATCCGCGCCCCCTGGCACCACTGCTGCGCACGGCCACGCTCGCGCTGCTCGACGAGCCCCTGCTGCGCGCGTTCCGCTACCCGCGACCCGGCGCCGCCACCTCCGCGCTGGTGCGCCGCGCCGTGCGGACGCGCGGCCGGCTGGTCCGGCTGCTGCCGCCGCGCCGCAGCCCCCACTTCGCGCGCCAGAACCGGGAGGTCAAGGGCTACCCGAACGGCTATCGCATCGCCGACCTGGGTACGCGTCCGGTCCCCGGTCTGCGTGGTTGCCCGGTGCGGCGCCAGGACGGCTCAGCGGCCGGCCCCGTCGAGTGAGGCCAGCGTGTTCCGCAGCCAGGCCAGCTCTGCCCGGCTCGTGGCCCGCGCGATGGTGAGAACGCCGCGCCGGAACGGATCGTCCAGTTCCTCGGCGCGCAGCGGCCGGTCGCCGTCGTAGAAGAAGCTCGCCGGCTCCTCCAGGAAGGCCAGCCGGCGCCGCAGTACGGCCGCCTGGGCGGCGGGGTCCTCCAGGTGCCGCAGGAACGCGAGCAGTGTGAACCACTGGTTCTCGTCCGTGATCTCGCGCTGGGCGGGCTCGGCGAGCCGGCGTTTCAGCTCGCGCCCGCCTTCCTCGGTCAGTCTCAGCACGTGGCGTGGCGCGGCGACGGCGCCGGGCTCGGTCGCCCGCACCAGCAGACCGGCCTTCTCCAGGCGCTTGATCGCCGGATACAGCGTGCTCTCGGCGACGGGCCGCACATGGCCGGTGAGTGCCGCGATGTGGCGGCGCAGTACGTATCCGTGCAGGGGGGCGCCGTACAGGAATCCGAGGATGGCGAGTTCGAGCATGGCCGCATTCTCCCGCAGGGATGCATCGCTGCGCCAATACAGCCTTGACGTAATACATCGCCACCGAGGTATTGTCTGGGTGTCGCGGACCACAGGGAGGGGCACGGTGCAGCAGGCCACGTTCGACAGCAGGGGAAGCCGGATCCGATGGACCGAGGTGCCCGGGGCGGAGCCCGCCCGGGTGTACCTGCACGGACTGGGAGCGATGTCCGCCGTCTACCACGCGCACATCGCGGCGCGGCCCGAACTCGCGGGCCGGCGCAGCCTGTTCGTGGACCTGCCGGGACACGGCACGAGCGACCGCCCCCAGGACTTCGGGTACACGCTGGAGGGCCACGCCGACGCGGTGGCCGCCGCGCTCGACGCGGCCGGGGCCGCCGGCGCCGAACTGATCGCGCACAGCATGGGCGGTGCCGTAGCCGTCGTCCTCGCCCACCGGCGGCCCGACCTGGTCTCCCGGCTGGTCCTGGCGGAGGCCAACCTGGACGCCTTTCCGCCGCCGACCGCCGGCAGCAGCGGGATCGCCGCCTACGGGGAGGACGAGTTCGTCGAAGGGGGGCACGCGCGCGTGCTGGAGACGGTCGGCCCGCTGTGGGCGGCGACCATGCGGCTGGCCGACCCGCGCGCGTTGCACCGCAGTGCCGTCGGCCTGCGCAAGGGCTCGGACCCCGTGATGCGGACGCTCCTGGAGCGGCTGCCGGTCGACCGCGTCTTCCTCCAGGGCGAGCACAGCGGCGAACTCGCGGGCCGGGAGGGCCTGGAAGCCGCCGGGGTGCGCGTGGTGACGGTGCCGGGCGCCGGGCACAACGTCATGTTCGACAACCCCGACGCCTTCGTGGCAGCCGTCACCGGAACCGGCTGACCCGGTCCGTTCCTCAGTCCTCGCGTACCGCGAGCGCCAGGAACCGGGCGTCCTCGTCGGTGTACGACGTCATCCGCCAGCCCGAGCGCGCGAGCAGGGGCCGGAGATTGGCCTCGGCGCGCAGGTCGTCGGGGGTGACCCGGCGCCCCTGCCGCGCCGCCAGCGCCGCGCGGCCGATGGGATGGAAGAGGGCGAGCGTGCCGCCGGGCCGTAGGCCACGGGCCAGCTCCCGCAGGTTGTCCACCGGCCGCGGCAGGTGGGCGATCAGACCCGCGGCGAACACGGCGTCCAGGCAGCCCGAGCGCAGCGGGAGCGCGGCGACGTCGGCGAGCACCAGCCGCCCGTCGCGGTGCCTGCCCGCTCGTACGGCGGCCTGGAGCATGGCCGGGGTCAGATCCACGCCCAGCACCACCCCGGAGGGGCCCACGGCGGCCCGCAGGGGCGGCAGCGCGCGCCCGGTGCCGCAGCCCGCGTCCAGCACGCGGTCCCCCTCCCGCAGCCCGAGGCCGGCCACGGCCGCCGCGTAGGCTGGGCCGTCGTCCGGGAACCGGCTGTCCCAGTCGGCGGCGCGGGCGGTGAAGAAGTCCTGGACACATGTGTGGTCGTCGTTCATGTTCCGCATGATTCCTCACCGTCACGAGGGAAGTCCTTGTGCGCATGTTCGAGCGGGAGGCGATCGTTCCGGCACAACTGTGCGTCATATTCCGGCACCTTTCGAAATGCGCCCCCTTTGTGCGCCCCTGCCCCGGCTAGCGTCCCGGGGCCATGGGACACCTGGACCACGCCGCCTTCGGCTGGCTGACCCCCGTACTGTCGTACGCGATGGCCTGCATAGGCGCCGCACTCGGACTGCGCTGCACCGTCCGCGCGCTCGCCACCACCGGCCGCGCGCGCCGCAACTGGCTCGTCACCGCCGCCTCCGCCATCGGCACGGGCATCTGGACCATGCACTTCGTGGCCATGCTCGACTTCCGCGTCAGCGGCAGCGACATCCGCTACGACGTGCCGCTGACCATCCTCAGCCTCCTCGTCGCCATGGTCGTCGTCTGCGCCGGCGTCTTCGCCGTCGGCTACAGCCGCGACCGCAACCGCGCGCTGCTCCTCGGCGGTCTCACCACCGGACTGGGCGTCGCCAGCATGCACTACCTGGGCATGGCGGCCGTCCGACTGCACGGCGACGTCACCTACGACCCGGTCCGCGTCGGACTGTCGGTACTGATCGCCGTGGTCGCGGCCACCGTGGCCCTGTGGGCCGGATTCAACATCAGGTCGCCCCTCGCGGTCACCGTCGCCTCCCTCGTCATGGGAGCGGCCGTCAGCAGCATGCACTACACCGGGATGTTCGCGGTGAGCGTGCGTGTGGACCCGTCCGGCGACGCCCTGCCCGGGGCCACGGCGATGCAGTTCATCTTCCCCCTCGCCGTCGGCCTCGGGTCCTACCTGTTCATCACCTCGGCCTTCGTGGCCCTCTCGCCCACGGCCGACGAGCGCGAGGCGTCCGCCTCCGCCCAGCGGCCCGTCGAAAGCGTCGCCCGCTAGCGGAACCCCCGCCCGAGCGCACCGACCACGTCCCGAGCGAGGAGGCCATGCGCCCACCCCGTACACCCGAGAACGCCGCCGCCGCGGCGCACCGTCCGCGCGGACGCCGCGCACACGCCGGACCGCCCGCCGACGAGGGCCGCCACCCGCCCGGCCCGCCGTCCGCCGCCGCACGCGCGCGGGGGAACCGCCGGCACCTGCGCCCCCGCACCGTCCGCGCCAAGGTGGTCAGCCTCCTGATGGTGCCCGTCGTCTCCCTGCTCGCCCTCTGGGCGTACGCCACCGTCAGCACCGCTCAGGACGTCGCCCGGCTGCGCCAGTCGCAACGGGTGGACGCCGAACTGCGCAGCCCGCTCGCCGCGGCCGTCACCGCGTTGCAGGCCGAGCGCACCGCGGCCGTCCGCTACGCCACGGACCCCCGCGCCGGCGACGGCGGTGATCTCGAAGACCTCGCGGCCCGCACCGACCGGGCCGTGGACCGGCTGCGGCTCGGCCGGGACAGCACCGTCGCCGACAGCCAGGAGCTGCCCGCCGGCGTCTCCAGGCGCCTCGCCGCCTTCGTCAAGGGCGCCGAGCACCTCCCCGCACTGAGAACGGCCGTACGGGGCCACAAGACGGGCTGGGACGACACGTACACGCGCTACACGAAGACCATCGGCGCCGCCCTCGCGGTCGACGGAGCCCTCACCGGCTTCCAGCAGGCCGACGTCGCCTCCGACGCGCGCGTGCTGCTCGAATTCTCCCGCGCCGCCGAAGCCCTGGCCCAGGAGGACGCCCTGCTGGGCAGCGCGCCTGCCGCCGGAACCCTGCGGGGAGAGCGACTGCGGCTCTTCAGCGCCGCCGTCGCCACGCGCCGTGCCCTCACCGAGACCGCCGTCACCGATCTGCCCACCGCCCAGCGTGCCGCCTGGCGCGATCTGACCGCCGGCGGCCCCTACACCGCCCTCGGCGCCGCCGAGGACGACCTGCTCGCCGCGGGACCGGACGTCCACGTCGCCGGCCAGGCACCGCACGCCGCGTGGAGCGCCGCCCACGCGCGCGTACAGGACGGAATGCGGACCATCGCGGCAGCCGCCGGCCGGGCCGTCGCCGGCCGCGCCGACCCGGTCACCCGCGGCCTGCTCAGCCCCGCCGGAGCCGCCGTACTCCTGGGACTCGCCGCCGTCGCCGCCTCCCTCGTCATCTCCGTCCGCATCGGACGGGCCCTGGTGGTCGAACTCGTGAGCCTGCGCAACGACGCGCTGGAGATCGCCCGCCGCAAACTCCCGGAAGCGATGCGGAAGCTGCGCGCGGGCGAGGAGATCGACATCCGGGCCGAGGCACCCTCCGGACCGCCGGCCGAGGACGAGACCGGTCAGGTGGCGGAAGCCCTGACCACCGTGCACCGTGCCGCGCTGCGCGCCGCCGTGGAGCGCGCCGAACTCGCCAGCGGCATCTCCGGTGTCTTCGTCAACCTGGCCCGCAGGAGCCAGGTCCTGGTCCACCGCCAGCTCAGCCTCCTGGACAGCATGGAGCGGCGCTCCGACGACCCGGACGAACTCGGTGACCTGTTCCGCCTGGACCACCTCACGACCCGGATGCGGCGCCACGCCGAGAGCCTGATCATCCTGTCCGGCGCCGCGCCCGGCCGTGCCTGGCGGATGCCGGTGTCCCTGACCAACGTCGTACGCGCCGCCGTCTCGGAGATCGAGGACTACGCGCGCGTGGAGGTACGCCAGTTCCCCGAGGCGTACGTCACCGGCGCGGCGGTCGCCGACCTCACCCATCTGCTCGCCGAAGTCGTCGAGAACGCGGCCCAGTTCTCACCACCCCACACGCGCGTGCGGGTCACCGGCGAACCGGTCGGCAACGGCTACGCCCTGGAGATCGAGGACCGCGGGCTCGGCATGGGCGCCGAGACCCTGGCCGAGGCCAACCGCCGCATCGAACAGTCGGAGGCGCTGGACCTCTTCGACAGCGACCGCCTGGGACTCTTCGTGGTCAGCAGGCTCGCCTCCCGGCACGACATCAAGGTGCACCTGCGGACCTCCCCTTACGGAGGCACCACCGCCGTGGTCCTGCTGCCCAAGGCCCTGCTGCACAGCGGCTCGGCGGTACCGTCCCCCCACCAAGGCGCACGGGCCCGATCCGGCGAGGAACGCGCCTACGCGCGCGTACCCGGTGCGACCTCGCCCCAGGAGACCGCCGGCACCCAGTGGCCGGACCGTCCCGCCCTGGCGGCCACCGGACCTGGTCCGCACGGAACCACCCGGACACCGGGTGGCCAGAGCACCGGGAAGGCGACGGATCCCCACGGCACCCGGCCGGAACCGGGCCCGGACGGCACCGGCGCGGCGGCCCGCTCCCGCGACGCCGCCCATGAACCCCCGCCCCCCGGCGTCACCCCCCTGAGACTGCGCCGCTCGCCGGACGACGCCGAGCCCTCCGACGACCTCCCGCGCCGTGTGCGCCAGGCGAGCCTCGCTCCGCAACTGCGCCACGAGCGCCGCGAGGAGCCACCCCAGCGGCCCGCCCGGCACGGCGACGACCGGCGCACCCCCGAACTCGTACGGGACCGCATGGCGGCGTACCGCGACGGCTGGACGCGAGGCGGTGGCAGGCAGCCCGGCCGTGGTGCCGCACCGGAACCGCAAACGGGCGGTCACAGAAGCGAAGGAGACCCGGCATGATCCAGGACCCGACACCGAGGGCCGGCCGGCGGTCCGGCGAACTGGACTGGCTGCTCGACGACCTGGTGACATGCGTGCGCGAGGTACGGCACGCCGTCGTGCTCTCCAACGACGGCCTGGCGATCGGCGCCTCCACCGGCCTCGCGCGGGAGGACGCCGAGCACCTCGCCGCCGTGGCCTCCGGGTTCAACAGCCTCGCCAAGGGTGCGGGGCGGCACTTCGGAGCGGGCGGAGTGCGCCAGACCATGGTGGAGATGGACGACGCGTTCCTCTTCGTGGCCGCGGCCGGTGACGGTTCCTGCCTCGCCCTGCTCACCGCGGTCACGGCCGACATCGGGCTGGTCGCCTACGAGATGGCCCGCCTGGTCAAACAGGTCGGCGAGCATCTCCGCACGGCGCCGCGCCTCGGGGCGCAACCGCCCGCCGCAGGTTGAGCCGGGAGGGCGGCACCGATGACCGAGAACCCGACCGGCGAGTCCCGGGAGCCGGGCAGCCAGTGGTACGACGGCGAGGCCGGACCCCTGGTCCGCCCGTACGCCATGACGGGTGGCCGCACCCAGCCCGGGCCGACCGGGGTGCGCTTCGACCTCATCGCACTCGTCACCCTCGACCCCGCAGCACCGGCGCTCGACGACGACACCGCGCTCGGCCCCGAGCACCGGACCCTGATCGACCTGTGCCGCCCGGAGACCCAGTCCGTCGCCGAACTCGCCGCGGACGCGGACCTCCCGGTCGGCGTGGTCAGGGTGCTGCTCGGGGACCTCCTGGAACTCGGCTGCGTGACCGTCAGCCGCCCCGTGCCGCCCGCGCACCTGCCCGACGAGCGGATCCTGCGCGAGGTCATCGAGGGACTGCGAGCGCTGTGACCGAGGGACCGCGAGCACCGCAGACGAACGTCCGGACACCGCCGCCGGCCGCGCCGTGCCGGCACCCGTGCGCCCGGCCGCGTCCCGGTCCGTCCGATCCGAGCGCTTCACGTCAACGATCGGGCGCGAGCCGCTCATATCAGGTGTACTTCGGTCCCCTCGCCCCGGCCCGCGTCCCCGTTGTCATGATGCTGCCTTCACCCCCGGACCACGCGGACGCCGGCCGCGGCCGGCCCTCCCGAGAGAAGTGATCATGGTCTCCGAGCACACCGACACCGTCGGCGACACCTCCGCCCTGGCACTGAAGATACTGGTCGCCGGTGGCTTCGGCGTCGGCAAGACGACCCTGGTGGGGGCCGTCAGCGAGATCCGGCCGCTGCGCACCGAGGAACTGCTCAGCGAAGCGGGCCAACTGGTGGACGACACCGACGGCGTGGACCACAAGGTCACCACCACCGTGGCCATGGACTTCGGCCGCATCACCATCCGCTCCGGTCTCTCGCTCTACCTCTTCGGCACACCGGGACAGGACCGGTTCTGGTTCCTGTGGGACGAACTCGCCCAGGGCGCACTCGGCGCGGTGGTCCTCGCCGACACCCGGCGACTGGAGGACTGCTTCCCCGCCGTCGACTACTTCGAGCACCGGCGCATCCCGTTCGTGGTGGCCGTCAACCGCTTCACGGGAGCCCGCTCCTACGGCGCCCCCGACGTCTGCCGGGCACTCGATCTCGACCGCGGCACACCCGTGGTGCTGTGCGACGCGCGCGACCGCGACTCCGGCAAGGAAGTGCTGATCAGGCTCGTCGAGTACGCCGGGCGGATGCACACCGCCCGGCTCCTGGACTCGGTCGGCTGAGCCCGCCGCTCAACCCGCGACGTCCCGCATGGCCAGTACCTTGTCGATGGTCACGCGGACGAGCAGTTCCCCCGGTACGCCGTTGCGGGCGCCGTACTCCTCGGCGCGGTCCTCGCCCATGTACCGGGCGGCGATCCGGGTCGCCCACAGACGCACCTCGGCCAGATCCTCCGACAACCGGGCGCGGCCGTTCAGCACCACGAAGTGGAACGGCGGACGGTCGTCGTCCACGCACAGGGCCACCCTGCCGTCACGCGCCAGATTGCGCCCCTTCGCCGTGTTCTTGCCGGTGTTGAACACCAACTCGTCCCCGTCCAGCAGGAACCAGATCGGAGCCACGTGCGGGCTTCCGTCGGCGCGGACGGTGGAGAGCTTGCCGGTGCGAGTGCCGTCCAGGACGAACGCCCGCCATTCCTCATCGGTCATCTTCTCTGCCATGGGCCCATCCTCCTTGCCCGCGCGCCGGTCGTGGGGAAGGCTGGCGGGGAGTTCCTCCAGCCAGGGGGAGACATCACACGGGGAGACGGACATGGCGCAGAACCAGGGTCTCGGCTGGCTCCTGGACGATCTGACCGAGCGGGTGGACCACGTACGTCACGCGCTCATCCTGTCGAACGACGGACTGGTCACCGCGGCGAGCACGGGCTTACGCCGCGAGGACGCGGAACACCTCGCGGCCGTGGCCTCCGGGCTGCACAGTCTGGCCAAGGGCTCGGGACGCCACTTCGGCGCGGGCAGGGTGCGCCAGACGATGATCGAGTACGACGACGCCGTGCTGTTCGTGACCGCGGCCGGCGCCGGAAGTTGTCTGTGCGTGCTCAGTGGGGCCCAGGTGGACATCGGCCAGATCGCCTACGAGATGACCCTGCTCGTCAACCGGGTCGGCGAACACCTCGGCGTCGATGCCAGGGCACCCGAGAGGTCCCCCACCACAGACCTCTGACCTGCTGCTTTCCCCGCCGCGTGGAGTTATCCACAGGCTCGCCACGCATCGCGTCCAAGCGGATACGGTGAGTGCACGGCGAACGCGCAGGGCGTGAGCCACCGACTCCACGGGGGAGTACGACCATGTCGGCAAGCACCTTCGGCCCCACCCGCCCCGGTACCTGCACACCGAGCCGTGCCGCTCGCGAACTGGGGCTCAAGCGAGTGGAGTTCGACCTCGCTGTCCAACTCGGCCGTATCCGCACCGTGCCCGACGAGGACGGTGGAGGAGGCCGGCGTGTGGAGCACGCGGAGATCGAGCGCCTGCGGGCGCAGGACGGCTTCCCCGAGTCCCTTCGCGAGCGGGTGCGGGTCGTGGGTACGGCGGAGGGCGCCGCCCTCATGGAGATCCCGGCCGGCCGGTTCACCCGGCTCGCCCGCCTGGGCCTGCTCGTGCCCGTGAGGTTTTACCTCAACCGTTACCGCGCCGTGGTCTGGCTCTATCTCGCGGAAGAACTGGGCCAGTTCACGGCGAGCCCGGAGCACGCGCACCTGCTCAAGGGGCGTACGCCCGAAACCCTCCGGGGCCAGCTGGCGGCGGGGGTGGATCTGCGGGCACGCAACTGGCGCGCACGCCAGGTCGGATTTCTGCTGCGGCAGGCCGAGGACCCGTGGGCCCGCGCCGGAGCCGTGGCCGCGTTCCTCGCGCCCGTCGAGGTCGCCGACGTCGTCACACATGCCTACGAGCGTGCCCACCTCGACCGGTTCCGGCCCGCGTCGCCAGTGCCCGGTGTGCCGGGTTCTCCTTCCGCTCGTCTTACCGAGCGGATCATGACGGCGCAGGACGCGGACGAGGTCGGCTGGCTGCGCAGCGAGTTGGCGCGCTCGGTCGAGGAGGCCCGCGCCATCTCGCCGGCCCCGCGCCAGGCCGTCCACCGGGTTCCGCCGGTGATGCGGGCGGTGGCACGGCCCATCCCGCCGATGGCACGGACGGTCACCCGGCCAACGGAGGAGGCGACGAGGTCATGGGAGATGGTCGCGCGGCCGACGGAGCCGGCGGTACATTCTGCGAAGTCGATGACGTCGTTCGCGGAGTTGGCAGTGCCATCTTCGAACTCGGCGACTTCCTCCGCAGAGTTGGCGGGGCCATCTTCGAAGTGCGCGGCACAGTCCCCGGGTTCGGCGCGTGAAACCCCACCGCCCCAGGAGACGACGGCACCGTTCCCGGAGTCGGTGGTATGGGATCCCCAGCCGACGGGGCGCCCCGCGGAGTCGGGAAGCCGCGTCCCGCGGATGCGGACGCGGCTTCCCGGGTCGGTGGCGGCACAGCTCCTGGAGGCGGCGACATCACCCACGGAGTCGGCCGTGCGGCACCCCGAGCCGCGGGTGCGGCCCCGCCAGCCGTACGTCGTTCCGCGAGTGCCGGCCGCGCGGCCGACGGTGCCGCCGGCCCCTCGCGACCACGAGCCGGCGCAGCCCCTTCCACCGCCCTCGTCGCGCGGTCTGCGGGCCTGGCTACGGCGGAGAAGCACACGGTCGGCACCGCCCGCGCGGGTCTGAACAGCCGGTCCCGGCTGTCGTCGCCAGCTGCTACAGGGCCCTGAACAGGCCCTCCTGCACGACCGAGACGAGCAGCCGTCCCTCCAGGTCGTAGATGCGCCCGCGGGCCAGCCCGCGGCCGCCGGTGGCGATCGGTGACTCCTGGTCGTACAGGAACCACTCGTCCGCGCGGAACGGCCGGTGGAACCACATGGCGTGGTCCAGCGAGGCCATGTCGAAGTTCCGCGGCCCCCACAGGGGCTCCACCGGGAGCCGCACCGCGTCCAGCAGGGTCATGTCGCTCGCGTAGGTCAGCGCGCAGGTGTGGACCAGCGGGTCGTCACCGAGCGGGCCGACCGCGCGCATCCACACGGCGCTGCGCGGCTCGGCGCCCTCGATCTCCTCCGCGTTCCAGCGCAGCCGGTCGACGTACCGGATGTCGAACGGCTGGCGGCGCGCCATCCGCTCCAACTGCTCCGGCAAGGCCCCCAGGTGCTTGCGGATCTCCTCGGACACCGTCGGCAGCGACTCGGGGTCCGGCACCTCGCGGGCCGGCGGCAGCTGGTGCTCGAACGGTCCTTCCTCAGGCTTGTGAAAGGAGGCGGTCAGATTGAAGATCGTGCGGCCCTGCTGCACGGCCGTGACCCGGCGCGTCGTGAAGGAGCGTCCGTCGCGGACCCGCTCCACCTGGTACACGATCGGCACGCCCGGCCGGCCGGGGCGCAGGAAGTACGCGTGCAGCGAGTGCACCGGGCGCTCGCCGTCCGTGGTGCGGCCGGCGGCGACCAGCGCCTGGCCGGCCACCTGGCCGCCGAAGACCCGTTGCAGGGACTCCTGCGGGCTGCGGCCACGGAAGATGTTGACCTCTATCTGCTCCAGGTCGAGGAGGTCGACCAGTCTCTCGGCCGGATTCGTCATCGGTGGGTTTCTCCTTGGCTTGCCACGGGCCGGGGACGGCTCACAGCTGGCCGACATCGGTGACGCGGACGACCGCACGCCCCTCGGCGTCGGAAGCCGCGAGGTCGACCTCGGCGCTGATGCCCCAGTCGTGGTCGCCGTTCGGGTCGTCGAAGATCTGGCGGACCCGCCAGAGGCCGTTCTCCGGCTCCTCCTTGATGACGAGCAGCTTGGGCCCCCGGGCATCGGGCCCGGTGCCGAGGTCGTCGTACTCGTCCCAGTACTTGTCCATCGCCTCGCCCCACGCCTCGGCGTCCCATCCGGACTCGGCGTCCAGCTCTCCCAGTTCCTCGACCTGGTCCAGGGCGGCCAGCTCCACGCGGCGGAACATGGCGTTGCGGACCAGGACGCGGAAGGCGCGGGCGTTGGTGGTGACCGGCTTGACCTCGTCCGCCTTTTCCTGGGCCTCCTCGGCGGTCATCTCCTCCGGGTTGGCGAGCTGCTCCCACTCGTCCAGCAGGCTGGAGTCCACCTGGCGCACCATCTCGCCCAGCCACTCGATCAGATCCTGAAGATCCTCGGACTTCAGGTCGTCCGGGATGGTGTGGTCCAGGGTCTTGTAGGCGCTGGCGAGGTAGCGCAGCACGATGCCCTCGGTGCGGGCCAGCTCGTAGAGGGACACCAGCTCGGTGAAGGACAGTGCCCGCTCGTACATGTCCCGGACCACCGACTTGGGCGACAGCGGGTGGTCGCCGACCCACGGGTGGCTCTTGCGGTAGGTGTTGTACGCGTGGAAGAGCAGCTCCTCCAGCGGCTTCGGGTACGTGACGTCCTGGAGGCGCTCCATGCGCTCCTCGTACTCGACGCCGTCGGCCTTCATCGCTGCCACGGCCTCACCGCGCGCCTTGTTCTGCTGGGCGACGAGGATCTGCCGGGGGTCGTCCAGGGTGGATTCGACGACGGAGACCATGTCCAGCGCGTAGGACGGCGACTCGGGGTCGAGGAGTTCGAACGCGGCCAGGGCGAACGTGGACAGCGGCTGGTTCAGCGCGAAGTCCTGCTGGAGGTCGACGGTGAGCCGCACGATGCGGCCCTCGGCATCCGGCTTGTCCAGCTTCTCCACGATTCCGCCGTCCAGCAGCGAGCGGTAGATCGCGATCGCCCGGCGGATGTGCCGCAGCTGCTGCCGGCGCGGCTCGTGGTTGTCCTCCAGCAGATGGCGCATCGCCTCGAACGCGTTGCCCGGCCGGGCGATGACCGAGAGCAACATCGTGTGCGTCACCCGGAATCGCGAAGTCAGCGGCTCCGGCTCCGACTCGATCAGCTTCTGGAAGGTGTTCTCCGTCCAGCCGACGAAGCCCTCCGGCGCCTTCTTGCGGACCACCTTGCGCCGCTTCTTCGGGTCGTCGCCCGCCTTAGCCAGCGCCTTCTCGTTCTCGATGACGTGCTCCGGCGCCTGCGCGACCACGAGCCCCGCCGTGTCGAAGCCGGCCCGGCCGGCCCGGCCCGCGATCTGGTGGAACTCACGGGCCCGCAGCGTGCGCACCCGGCTGCCGTCGTACTTGGTCAGCGCGGTGAAGAGCACCGTGCGGATCGGCACGTTGACGCCCACGCCGAGCGTGTCCGTGCCGCAGATGACCTTGAGCAGACCGGCCTGGGCGAGCTTCTCCACCAGGCGCCGGTACTTGGGCAGCATGCCGGCGTGGTGCACGCCGATGCCGTGCCGGACGTAACGGGACAGGTTACGGCCGAACTTGGTCGTGAAGCGGAAGTTGCCGATCAACTCGGCGATCTGGTCCTTCTCCTCGCGCGAGCACATGTTGATGCTCATGAGCGCCTGCGCCCGCTCCACGGCCTGCGCCTGGGTGAAGTGCACGATGTACACCGGTGCCTGCTTGGTCTCCAGCAGGTCGGTGAGCGTCTCGGTGAGCGGGGTCAGCTTGTACTCGTAGGAGAGGGGCACCGGGCGGGTCGCCGAACGGACCACCGAGGTGGGGCGGCCGGTGCGGCGGGCGAGGTCCTTCTCGAAGAAGGACACATCGCCCAGAGTGGCCGACATCAGAATGAACTGCGCCTGCGGCAGCTCCAGCAGCGGGATCTGCCAGGCCCAGCCGCGGTCGCCCTCCGCGTAGAAGTGGAACTCGTCCATGACGACCTGACCGACGTCCGCGTCCTTGCCGTCGCGCAGCGCGATCGACGCCAGCACCTCGGCGGTGCAGCAGATGACGGGCGCGTCGGCGTTCACGGAGGCGTCGCCGGTGAGCATGCCGACGTTCTCGGTGCCGAAGAGCTTGCACAGCTCGAAGAACTTCTCCGACACCAGCGCCTTGATCGGTGCCGTGTAGAAGGTGACCTCGTCCCGGGCCAGCGCGGCGAAGTGCGCACCCGCGGCGATCATGCTCTTGCCGGAGCCGGTGGGCGTCGAGACGATCACGTTCGCCCCCGAGACCGCCTCGATCAGCGCCTCCTCCTGGTGGGGATAGAGGGTGAGACCGCGCTCCTGCGCCCACGACTCGAAGGCTTCGTACAGGGCGTCGGGGTCGGGGGTCGGCGGCAGCTGATCGATGAGGGTCACGCCCCCATCTTGCCTGGCCTTGAGCCCGAGCGCGGAATCGGCTGGGGATGCGAAGATCACGACCGCTACGCTGTGTCGCCGACGCGGCGTCAGCGCACCAGGTCAACTGGTCAACGGCACACGAGAAATGGGGCGGGAAGCGGCCATGATGGGACCAGCACACTCACTGTCGGGGGCCGCGGCCTGGCTCGGCGTCGGAGCCGCCACCGCGGCGGCGGGACAACCGATGCCCTGGCCGGTCCTCCTCTCCGGTGCCCTGATCTGCGCCGGCGCCGCACTCGCCCCGGACCTCGACCACAAGGCCGCCACCATTTCCCGGGCCTTCGGCCCGATCTCCCGCTGGCTCTGCGAGATCGTGGACAAGCTGTCGTACGCGGTCTACAAGGCGACCAGGAAGCAGGGCGATCCTCGTCGCTCCGGCGGGCACCGCACCCTGACGCACACCTGGCTGTGGGCCGTCCTGATCGGCGCCGGCTGCTCGGCCGCCGCGATCACCGGAGGCCGGTGGGCGGTCCTGGCGATCCTGTTCGCGCACATGGTGCTCGCCATCGAAGGTCTGCTGTGGCGGGCGGCGCGGGGCTCCAGCAGCGATGTCCTGGTCTGGCTGCTGGCGGCGACCAGTGCCTGGATCCTGGCGGGTGTGCTGGACAAACCGGGCAACGGCTCCGACTGGCTGTTCACCGAGCCAGGGCAGGAGTACCTCTGGCTGGGGCTGCCGATCGTGCTGGGCGCGCTGGTGCACGACATCGGGGACGCGCTGACCGTGTCCGGCTGCCCGATCCTGTGGCCGATCCCGGTCGGCCGCAAGCGCTGGTACCCGCTGGGGCCGCCGAAGGCGATGCGGTTCCGGGCGGGCAGCTGGGTGGAGCTGAAGGTGCTGATGCCGGCGTTCATGCTGCTCGGGGGAGCGGGCTGCGCCGCCGCCCTCAACCTGATCTGACGGGGTCCCGGGGGGTGGGGAGGTCCGCCTGCTCAGGTGGCCTCGCCGGCATCCGCCGCACCGTACCGGCGCTCGAAGCGGGCGATGCGGCCCTCGGTGTCGACCGTGCGGGCCTTGCCCGTGTAGAAGGGGTGGCTCTCCGAGGAGATCTCCACGTCGATCACCGGGTAGGTCTGGCCGTCGTCCCACTCGATGGTCTGCTCGCTCCGCGCGGTGGAACGGGTCAGGAAGGCGTAGCCGGCGGCGCGGTCCCGGAAGACCACGGGGTGGTAGTCGGGGTGCTTGTCCTGCTGCATGGCGGCTCCTTGTGCGGGGCGCTCGGGGCGGGGACGGCCGGAGGGTCAGGCTCAGCCGGGCAGGGAGTCCTCGTCGACGATGTGCATCGCGGCTTCCTCGGCGGAGGCGGCGGCACCGTCGATGCCGACGTCGGTCGCGACGAGGGCGGCCTCCTCGTCCTCGTGCGCACCCTCGTCGGGGGCCACCAGCCGGCCGGAGCGGAAGTTGCCGACCTCGTTGTCCAGCAGCTCGCCGTCCGTCCCGTCGACGTCTCCGATGCCGTCGCCGTCCGGGGCGTCGAGGTCCGGCTGCTCCTCGGCGAGCCGCTGGTCGAGGGTCTCGCCCGCCTGGCGCTCGGCCGCCGTCACGCCGGTGTGCTCGACCGCCCACGGGCGCTCTGGAGGGGACCAGCCGCGGTCGAGGGGTTCGGCGACGCCGTCGAGATCCAGGGTGTCCTCGACGTCGAGCACCCCCGAGTCCTCCGGGATCTCCGAGGGATCGGGCTGGTAGACGTCGTCGCCCCAGCCGTCCGTGTCCACGACTACCTCCAGGTGGTGAGGACGGCCCGGTGCCGTCCCAGTGGGCGGCGGACCGCCGGCAGGCCGGGTGCGGGGACGCACCGGGAACCGCCAGGTTCCCGGGGACACCCCGAGCCGGTGCCGCTTTCCAGCCTTCCACCCCTGCTCGGCACCGCGCAACGGCACGGGTCCCGGCGGGGCCGGACCCACCGGGCCCCGGCCATGGCAACCGACGGCTGCGGGACCCGGCGTCCGGGGCCCCGGCCGGGTACGGGTTCCACGCCGGCGAGACGGGCTTCGCCACCGGCCGGACCGACCGAGGCACACCACCGGGCGGAGCCCGTCAATCATGCCGAGCGGACCGGATCGACCAAGGCGGCCGAACCGGCCGAGCCCACCGAGCCGCCCCCCGGGAAGCCGCGGATCTCACCCGTGCCAAGACCGCCACAGCGCCGCGTACGCACCCTCCGCCGCGACCAGCTCCTCGTGGCTGCCCAGCTCGCTGATGCGGCCGTTCTCGACGACGGCGATCACGTCGGCGTCGTGGGCGGTGTGCAGACGGTGGGCGATGGCGACCACGGTGCGGCCGTCGAGGACACGCGCAAGGGAGCGTTCCAGGTGGCGGGCCGCGCGCGGGTCGAGCAGCGAGGTCGCCTCGTCCAGGACCAGCGTATGCGGATCGGCCAGCACCAGCCGGGCCAGCGCGATCTGCTGGGCCTGCGCCGGGGTCAGCGCCGAGCCGCCGGAGCCCACCTCGGTGTCCAGGCCGTCGTCCAGCGCCCGTGCCCATCCGTCCGCGTCGACCGCGCCCAGGGCCGCCCACAGCTCGGCGTCCGTCGCGCCGGTGCGGGCCAGCAGGAGGTTGTCGCGCAGCGAGCCCACGAAGACGTGGTGCTCCTGGTTGACGAGGGCCACGTGGGAGCGGACGCGTTCCGCGGGCATCCGGGACAGTTCCGCCCCGCCCAGGGTGACCCGGCCGTCCCGGGGCGCGTAGATCCCGGCGAGCAGCCGGCCCAGCGTGGACTTGCCCGCGCCGGACGGCCCGACCAGGGCGAGCCGGGTGCCCGGAGCGACCTCCAGGGAGACCTTACGCAGCACGTCGACGCCCTCGCGGTAGCCGAAGCGCACCCGGTCGGCACGCACGTCCCGCCCGTCGGGGGCCAGCGCGGCCTCCCCGGCCTCGGGCTCGATGTCCCGCACGCCGACCAGCCGGGCCAGCGACACCTGGGCGACCTGCACCTCGTCGTACCAGCGCAGGATGAGGTTCACCGGATCGACCAGCATCTGGGCGATGAGCGCGCCCGTGGTCAGCTGGCCCACGTCGATCCAGCCGTGCAGGACGAAGACGCCGCCGACCATCAGGACCGAGCCGAGCACGAGCAGGTGGACGGTGTTGACGACCGGGAAGAGCACGGAGCGGAGCCAGAGGGTGTAGCGCTCCCACGCGACCCACTGGGAGATCCTCTGCTCGGACAGGGCCACGCGACGGTCGCCGAGGCGGTGTGCCTCGATGGTGTGGCCCGCGTCCACGGTCTCGGCGAGAGCGGCGGCGACGGCGGCGTACCCGGCGGCTTCCGAGCGGTAGCCGGACGGTGCCCGCTTGAAGTACCAGCGGCAGCCGACCACCAGGACCGGGACGGCCAGCAGTACGGCGGCGGCCAGCGGCGGGGCCGTCACGACCAGTCCGCCGAGCAGCAGCAGGGCCCACACGAAACCGATGGCCAGCTGGGGCACGGCCTCGCGCATGGCGTTGGCCAGGCGGTCGATGTCGGTCGTGATGCGGGAGAGCAGGTCGCCGGTGCCCGCCCGCTCCAGCACGCCCGGCGGCAGTCCGACGGACCGTACGAGGAAGTCCTCGCGCAGGTCGGCCAGCATCCGCTCGCCGAGCATCGCGCCGCGCAGCCGCACCTGCCGGACGAACCCGGCCTGCACGGCCAGCGCGAGCGCGAACAGCCCGGCGGTCAGGCCCAGATGGAGGTCACGGGCGCCGTCCGTCACCCGCTCGACCAGGCCGCCGAGCAGGTACGGGCCCACCATGGAGGCGACCACGGCCACCGTGTTGACCGTGATGAGCAGCAGGAAGGCCCGGCGGTGCCGGCGGAACAGCTCGGTGACGTAGGCGCGCACGGTCGCGGCGGCGCCGACGGGCAGGGTGGTGGCGGTCGTCGGGGCCGCCGGGTCGTACGCCGGTGGCGCAACGCCGATCATGCGCTCTCCTCGATCTCTTCCAGCTCCTGGAGCGCCTCCAGGAGGATGCCCTCGTCGGCCGCGGTCAGTTCCTCGTCGGTCTCCCGGGTCACCACGGCCCGGTACCGCGGCTCGCCGTCGACGAGTTCGCGGTGCACGCCGACCGCCACGACCTCCCCCTCGTGCACCAGGGCGACCTGGTCCGCGCGGTCGAGGAGCAGCGGGGAGGAGGTGAACACCACCGTCGTCCGTCCCGACCGCAGCTGGCGCAGCCCGTCCGCGATCCGGGCCTCGGTGTGCGAGTCGACCGCGGAGGTCGGCTCGTCCAGCACCAGCACCTCCGGATCGGTGAGGAGCGACCGGGCGAGGGCGAGCCGCTGGCGCTGGCCGCCGGACAGGGAGCGTCCGCGCTCGGTGATCCGGGCGTCCATCGGGTCGGCCGCGTCCAGCGAACCCTGCACGAGAGCGTCCAGCACGTCCCCGCACTGTGCTGCCGCCAGCGCGTCCTCGGCCCGTACGGCACCGGAGGCGGGCACGTCGAGCAGCTCGCGCAGCGTGCCGGAGAGCAGGACCGGGTCCTTGTCCTGGACGAGGACGGCGGTCCGGGCGCTGTCGAGGGGGAGTTCGTCCAGCGGGACCCCGCCCAGCAGGACCGACCGGCCCGGCTCCGTGGGGTGGCCGCCCAGCCGTTCGGCAAGCCTGCCGGCCGCGTCCGGGTCACCGCAGACGACGGCGGTGAACCGGCCGGCGGGGGCGAGCAGTCCGGTCGCGGGGTCGTACAGGTCGCCGCCCGGCACATCGGCCGCCCGGCTGCCGTCGGTGGCCGTGGACCGCTCCAGCGACAGCACGCGCGCGGCCCGCTTGGCCGAGGGGCGCGAGAAGGAGTACGCCATGGCGATCTCCTCGAAGTGCCGCAGCGGATAGTTCAGGATCATGACGGCGCTGTAGAGCGTGACGAGTTCGCCGACCGTGATCCGGCCCTGGCGGGCCAGACCGATGCCGTGCCAGACGACCGCGATGAGCAGCAGGCCGGGCAGCAGCACCTGAATGGCGGAGATCAGCGACCACATCCGGGCGCTGCGCACGGCGGCGTGCCGTACCTCCTGCGAGGCGCGGCGGTAGCGGTCGAGGAACAGTTCCTCGCCGCCGATGCCGCGCAGCACCCGCAGGCCGGCGACGGTGTCGGAGGCCAGTTCGGTGGCCCGCCCCGCCTTCTCGCGCTGCACGTCGGCGCGGTGCGTCGCCCGGGGCAGCAGCGGCAGTACCGCGAGGGCCACGACGGGCAGGCCCACGGCGACGACCACGCCGAGCGCGGGCTGGTACAGGAGCAGGCTGACGCAGACGACCAGGACCGTGAGCGCGGCGGCGGTGAACCGGGAGACCGCCTCGACGAACCAGCCGATCTTCTCCACGTCGCCGGTGGAGACGGCCACCACCTCGCCGGCGGCCACCCGCCGGGTCAGGGCCGAGCCCAGCTGGGAGGCCTTGCGCGCGAGCAGCTGCTGGACGCGGGCGGCCGCGGTGATCCAGTTGGTGACGGCGGTCCGGTGCAGGAAGGTGTCGCCGACGGCGATGCCCGTTCCGCATAGCAGCATCGCAGCACCCGTCAGGGTTAGCCGGGTGCCGGAGCGGTCGACGGCCGCCTGCACGGCGAGGCCGACGCAGAAGGGGAGGGCGGAGACGGAGACGAAGTGCAGCAGGCCCCAGGCGAGCGACTTCAGCTGGCCGCCCAGCTGGTTGCGCCAGAGCCACCACAGGAATCGAGGACCCGAACGCGCGTCGGGCACGCCCGGATCGGGATACGGAAGGTCTTGAATCTGCATGACGTCCCAGTGGCTCGTGTCGAGGGCAGGGAAAGAGCGGAACGCCGCGGGGAGCGGCGACAAGCCGTGAAAGGTTCGCGTCGCAGAGTGGTGAATTTCAAACGGTTTTCTCCAGCGCCCGCGCAAATCGCCTATTTCCGGCCATGTCGACAGTTGCGGTCAGGCCGGGTGCCCCGGATACAAGGGATCACGGCAGCGGTACCTGCACCGCGCCGGTGTGCGCGAGAAGGCCGTGAAGTGCCCGCGCACCTCACGGCCCGGTGAAGGCGCCGCGCAGCGGCTCCTTCCGAGTGCGAGCCGGGCCTGTCCCGGCTCGTCCGACGTCAGCGCCCGCCCGGACCGGCCGCCTTCTGCCCCTTCGGTCCCGCCGCGCCGGACGAGTCCACCACGTCCACGTCGCTGGCCCGGACGTACGCGAGCCGGTGGCCGAGCTGGATCTCGTAGTACCGCTCCCGGCCCCACACCACCGGGTTGGGCGTGTCGCTGAAGGACTTGGCGGTGTAGGAACTGCCGACGCCGGCCTGCGTCACGTACCGCTGGCCCGCCAGGATCGCGTACGGCAGCGGCGACTCGGCCGGCCCGTCGATGCCCTCCGGGTACGCGTCCTCCTCGGGGAGGGCGCGGCCGTACACCGGGATCTCTCCCAGACCCTCCTTCGGTGTGATCATGCGCCCGCTGGCACCGACGGCGGTCGGGTGCTTCTTGGGGTTCTCGAACCACGCCTTGTGGCCCTGGAACCAGATGGCCGTCCAGTCGCCCCTGCGGTCGGCCACGGCGAAGGTCTGGCCGGTGGAGACGCGCGACCCCAGGTCGTTGACGTCCTTCGTGGAATCGTCACCATTGGGCTTGCGGCCCGGGTCCTGGATCAGCGGGGCCTTCTCGTCCGGTTCGGTGTGCAGGCGGACGGCGCTGGAGCCGTGCGGCGGGCACGGTTTGCCGCTGCCGCCGCATCCCGTGTAGTCGGGCTTGTGCTGCGCGAAGTCCGGCAGGATCGTCACCATGTCGCTGTCCGGGCCCGCCGTGGCCTTCAGCGGCGCTCCGAGGAGGTCGAAGTAGTGCCGCCAGTCCCAGAAGGGACCGGGATCGTCGTGCATGTCGGGGATGCTGCCGGCGGTGGGGGCGGGTACGTTGTCGTGGCCGAAGATGTGCTGGCGGTCGAGCGGGATGCTGTACTTCTGCGCCAGGTACCGCACCAGGTGTGCCGAGGACTGGTACATCCGCTCCGTGTACCAGGTCCCGGGCTGGGTGAGGAACCCCTCGTGCTCGATGCCGATCGAGCGGGCGTTCACGAACTGGCTGCCGGAGTGCCAGGCCTCGTCCTTGGTCCGGATGTGCTGGGTGACATGGCCGTCGCTGGAGCGGATCGAGTAGTGCCACGACGCCTCCGTCGGGTCCTGCACCGTCTGGAGCATGCTCGGCAGCACGGCCTCGGTGTCGTGGATGACGATGTACTCGATCGGCTGGTCCCTGGGCCGGTCGGCCAGGTCGTGGTTGCCGTAGTCGCCGTCGTTGATCTCCTCGTACGGCGCGCCGAGCCAGTCACAGGTCAGTTCGGCGGGGCACTCGACCTGCTCCGGCCGCTGAGGGCCCTGCGCCCGGGGAGTGCGGGGGTGCGGTTGCAGGCCGGGGGTGGCGGGGAGCGCCACGTCCTGTCCTTCGGCGGTGGTGCGGTGTGCTCCCCGCCGGATCAGGGCGAAGACGTCGTCGGCGTAGGCCGCGGCTGACGCGACGTCAGGGGTGCCCGGGAAGCGCGCGACCGTCTCCCACCAGTCCGCCGGGTTCGCGCTCAGGGGCTTGCCGAGCTGCCGTTGCGTGGCCGCGAGGAGTGCCGCTCCGCCGCGGACGTTGGCGGCGGCGTCCGTGCGCAGGCGTTCGGCCGGCACGTGGATCAGGCGGGCCGCGTTCCGCAGGTCCGCCGGCTGCACGGCGCGTGCCCCCGTGGCGGGCGTTCCCGCCGCGCCCGTGCGGGGCGGGGCCTGGCCGTCGAGCGGCTCCTGCGGTGCGGACGGCGCCGCCGAGGCCTGGACGCGGTCGGCGTCCACCAGGTGCATGGGCCCGAAACCGCCGGCGACGCTGGGCGCGCCCGGGTGGGAGTCCCAGCGGGACTGCATGTAGGACACGCTCATGAGCACGCTGCGCGGCACGTGGAACTCGCGCGCGGCGTTCGTGAAGGCGTCCTGCAGAAGCCGGTCGTCCGCGTCGTCGCTGCCGGACATCGGGAGGATCAGCAGCGGCGGCAGCAGAGCCGCCCCCGCGATCACACAAGCCGTGAGGCGGCACTTCCGGATGGCAACGGGAACATGTGCAGAAACAATTCTTCTCATCGCAGAGGCTCTCCCAACCACGCTCGACCGCACCAGGACAGAGGAGTTGCCCGTAGCGCCACCCCTCGTACGTTTCCGTGCCACGGGCGCCGTGTCGTGGCGAACGTCACCGGGGTGGACCAGCGGTCCGGCCGAGGCCACCCGGTCGGCGGCAGCGGCTCGGCTGCCCGGGGCAACCACGGGCGACCGGGCGCGGCTCAGTCCTCGACCGGGTCCACCTGCCAGTCGGGGTGGCCCGGCATGGGCGGGGTGTGCGGACCGTACAGCCACGGGTTCAGAAACGGCGTCAGGTCCTCGCCGGCGACCCGGGAGGCGAGCGCGACGAAGTCCCGGGTGCCGGCCGTACGGCTCCGGTACTCGGTCACCCAGGCCCGCTCGATCCGCTCGAAGGTCTCCGCGCCGACCTTCTCCCGCAGGGCGAACAGCACCAGCGCCGAGCCGTCGTACCGCATCACCTTGAACAGCGTGGCCTCGCCGGGCTCGGCGGGCGCCCCTTCGTCGTGCCGCCACTGGTCGTGCTGCTCGTACGCCGACCGCATCACCGACTCCAGGCTCACGCCGCCGTGCTCGTCGGAGTACAGGCGTTCGTAGAAGCGGGCGTGACCCTCGCTCAGCCACAGGTCCGACCAGCGCCGGATGGCGACGCTGTCGCCCGTCCAATGGTGGGTCAGCTCGTGGACGAGGTTGCGTTCGGCGTCGACCCGGTCGCCCAGCAGGTCCTCCCGCGGCAGGACGGAGAGCGACTGGGTCTCCAGCGCCACGGGCAGGTCGGTGTCCCCGACCAGCACGCCGTAGCGGCGGAACGGGTAGGGGCCGAGCCGCCGTTCCAGCCAGGCCAGGTGGTCCGGGGTGAGCGAGCGGTACTCCGCGGTGCCGGCGACCAGGCCGTCCGGGACCACGTCCCGGACGGGCAGGCCGCGCGGGCCGCTGCTGTCGACGAAGGTGAACCTCCCGATCGCCAGCTGGACCAGCTGTGCCGCGAGGGGGTGCTCGGAGTCGTACGTCCACCGGGTGCGGCCGTCGGGCCGCCGGGCGGTGCCGACGAGCCGGCCGTTGGCCACCGCGTCGAGCCCCGGCGGGGTGGTGATGTGGAACGTGACCGGTGCCCGCAGGCTCGGGTGGTCGTTCACCGGGAAGATCATGCGGGCGCCGTCCGGCTGCGCGCAGATCACGGTGCCGTCGGAGGTGGGCACCCAGCCGTAGTCCTGGATCGCGTCGTCGCGGTGCCGCGCCTGCGTCGGGTCGGCGGTGTAGGCGACGCGGACGGTGAACGTGCTGCCGCGCGGGATCGGTCGTGCGGGAGTGACGACGAGTTCGTCACCGTCGCGTCGCGTGGCGGCGGGCGCGCCGTCGACGGTGACGCGGTGCAGCGTGTTGCCCGCGAAGTCCAGGTCGAAGCGGGACAGGGACTGTGTGGCGGTGGCGCTGATGGTGGCGCCTGCCGCGAAGGGGGTGCGGGGTGCCCGCCAGTCGAAGTCGAGGGTGTAGTGGCGGACGGTGTAGCCGCCGTTGCCGGCGAGTGGCATGAGCGGGTCGCCGATGCCCGGTGCGCCGGGGGCCGGGGGCGGGCCCGACGAGGCGGCCGGACCGGGGGCCGGTGGACTGTCGTCGCCGTGCGGGAGCGCGCCGGTGAAGACGGCGGTACCGGTCAGCGCACCCGCTCCGGCGAGGGCGAGGACCAGGGTCGCGCGACGGGTGCGGAGGACATGACAGGGGCGTTCCGGCCGGGATTCCTCGTCTGCGGATTCCTCGCCCGGCCCCTTGGTGATCTCCATGACCGCACTATGCCAGTAAGATCCGTTTATATCACCAGATGTTCCTGCACTGGGTGCCAGCCCGGGGGTGTGCGGTGACCGGCCTCATCGCGCCGATCCGTCCGAGGCGTCATTGCGGGGTGGCCCGCCTGCCCGTAGAACACCGGCCATGAGAAGACGGATCGTCATGTCCATGCTCGCCGGAGCGTTCCTCGTGGTGAGCGCGCTCTTCGGCACGGGAACCGCGACGGCCGGGGCGGCCGACGTACCCGCCGAGTTCGGCACCGACTGGCACGACCCCGTGACCGCGGCACCGCCCGTCGAGCGGCCGCACACCACGTCCTGCCAGGTCACCCTCGCCGACGCCCGGTTCCGCGACTTCACGCCGTACCGGGGCGCGTACACGCCGCCCGAGGGCTGCGGCGACCGCTGGAGCAAGGTGGTCCTGCGCCTCGACGGCGAGGTGAGGGGCCGTCAGTACGACCGGCTGGGCTATCTGCACGTCGGCGGCGTCGAGATCCTGCGCACCTCCACGCCGGAGCCCTCGCCCGACGGCATCGCGTGGCACGTCGAGAAGGACGTCACCCGTTACAGCGACGCCTTCCGGACCGCCCAGGACGTCGAGATGCTGATCGGCAACGTCGTGGACGACACGTACACCGGTGTCATCGACGTCCACGTCACACTGACCTTCTACGCGGGACGCCCCGCGGCACCCGCCCCCGACCGCGTCCTCACCCTCGCCGGCACGCCCGCCGGCACCACCCTCACCACCCCGCGCAACAGCGAACGCGTCGTCGCCGAGGTGTACGCGACCGGCTCGGGCGGCGGCTGCGAGGAGTTCTGGTACCTGACCGTCGCCGACCCGGCGCCGTACTCGTGCAAGGCCGGCCGCGGCCCGTACCGTGAAGTGCAGATCAGCGTCGACGGCCGGCTCGCCGGTATCGCGGCGCCGTTCCCGAACGTGTGGACCGGCGGCTGGTCCAACCCCTTCCTCTGGTACGTCCTCCCGGCCCCGCGCGCCTTCGACGTGCGGCCGATCGAGTACGACCTCACGCCCTTCGCCGGCCTCCTCAACGACGGCCGCCCGCACCGCGTCGAGGTGTCCGTCGCCGGCGTGCCCGCGGGCCGGCCGGGCTGGAGCACGCCGGTGAACGTGCTCGTCTGGCAGGACGCGCACCGCGCCCACGTGCCCGGCGCGGTCACCCGGGCCGAGGCGAGCGACCTCGCCGACTCCTCCGCCTTCACCCCCGGAGCGGAGAACCGCGTACGCACCGAGGCGGGGCACCGGCTCACCGTCTCCGGGTACCTGGACACCTCGCACGGCCGCGTGACCACCACGGTCACCCGGACGCTCGCCCACACCTCCGTCCACCGCTGGACCGACGGCGAGGCGGTGGACGGGCTCGACGCCACCTGGACCGACGACGAGACGGTCGGTGCCGCCGGCCACGGTGCCGCGCGGACGACCCGCACGCACCGGACGTACACCATGAACGGCGCCACGACGCTGGGCGCGGACGACCGGCTGCGCACGGTGCTGACCCTCGGCGACCGGGCGACGGCGGTGACACGCCAAGACGGCCGGCGCACCGCGTGGTCACGGCTGGACGACACCTACAGCGGCGACGCCTCGTACACGGCCGACGTCCCGCGCGACCAGCGGCACGCTGTCGGCACGTCGGCCGAGCGCTACCGGCTCCTCGGCTCGGACGGCTGCTACGACCGTTCGCTGACCACGGTCCAGGGGGTGCTGACGGAGGACCGCAGCCGCTGCTGAGAGGCGTGGTGCGGGGCGCGCCCCCGTTCGGCCGGGCCGCGGGGCCGGGCCGGACGGGGGATCGCCGGCCCGTCGGAGGAGGGCGAGGGGCCGGCGCCGGTCAGCAGCGGTGGGCGGCGTCCCCGTCGATCAGGTTGTCCAGCAGGACACCGAGCACCTGGCGCTCCTTCTCCGTCAGCGGCGCCAGTATCTCCTTGGCCGCCGAGCGGCGGGCGCCGCGCAGTTCGCGCAGGGTCGCGCGCCCCTCGTCCGTCAGCTCGATCCGGGTCACGCGGCGGTTCGCCGGATCCGGCACCCGCCGCACCTTGCCGCTCGCCTCCAGCCCGTCCACCAGCGTCGTCACCGCACGGGGCACGACCTCCAGGCGCTCGGCGAGGTCGGCCATGCGCGGCGGGGAGTCGTAGTGCGCGAGGGTGCGCAGCAGCCTGGACTGCGCCGGGGTGACGCCCAGGGCACGCTGTTCCAGATGACGCTTCTGGATGCGGTGCACCCGGCGGGTGAGCCGCAGCAACTGCTCGGCGAGCAGGCCGTCGGGATCGGGGGTGGTCATGCGGGAACAATATCAGGATGCCGTTCATTGTGAGTATAGGTAACAATGAGCTATGATCCGTTCCGTCGTCGCCGGCCGTCCTCCGGCCGGCGCCCCGCCCACTCCGTAGGAGCCCATGCACCCCGACCGTGAACCCTCCTGGACCCCACCTGCCGACGCCGGCGAACAGCCCCGGCAGGTGCGCCGCATCCTGCGGCTGTTCCGTCCCTACCGCGGGCGGCTGGCCGTCGTCGGCCTGCTCGTCGGCGCCTCGTCGCTGGTCTCGGTGGCCACACCGTTCCTGCTGAAGGAGACGCTCGACGTCGCCATCCCGCAGGGCCGCACCGGCCTGCTGAGCCTGCTCGCGCTCGGCATGATCCTCAGCGCCGTCCTGGGCGGCGTCTTCGGCGTGCTGCAGACGCTGATCTCCACCACCGTCGGCCAGCGGGTCATGCACGACCTGCGCACCGCGGTCTACGGCCGACTGCAGCGCATGTCCCTGGCCTTCTTCACCCGCACCCGCACCGGCGAGGTGCAGTCCCGCATCGCCAACGACATCGGCGGCATGCAGGCCACCGTCACCTCCACCGCCACCTCCCTGGTGTCCAACGCCACCAGCGTGGTCGCCACGATCGTCGCGATGATCGCCCTGGACTGGCGGCTGACCATCGTCTCCCTGCTCCTGCTGCCGGTGTTCGTGTGGATCAGCCGCCGCGTCGGCAACGAACGCAAGAAGATCACCACCCAGCGGCAGAAACAGATGGCCGCGATGGCCGCCACGGTCACCGAGTCGCTCTCCGTCAGCGGCATCCTGCTCGGCCGCACCATGGGCCGCTCCGACTCGCTGACGGCCTCCTTCGCGCAGGAGTCCGAGGGTCTGGTCGACCTGGAAGTGCGGTCGAACATGGCCGGGCGCTGGCGCATGGCCGTGATCTCGATCGTCATGGCCGCGATGCCCGCCGTCATCTACTGGACCGCCGGCCTCGCCCTCCGGTTCGGCGGCCCCGAGGTCTCCCTCGGCACCATCGTCGCCTTCGTCTCGCTCCAGCAGGGCCTGTTCCGCCCGGCCGTGAGCCTGCTCGCGACCGGCGTGCAGATCCAGACGTCGCTCGCGCTCTTCCAGCGCATCTTCGAGTACCTCGACCTGCCCGTCGACATCACCGAGCGCGAGCGGCCGGTCCACCTGGACCAGATCAAGGGAGAGGTCCGCTTCGAGGACGTCGAGTTCCGCTACGACGACAAGGGCGGCCCCGTCCTCGACGGCGTCGACGTCACCGTCCCGGCCGGCAGCAGTCTCGCCGTCGTCGGCCCCACCGGCGCCGGCAAGTCCACGCTCGGCTATCTGGTGCCCCGCCTGTACGACGTCACCGGCGGCCGCGTGACCCTGGACGGCGTCGACGTGCGCGACCTCGACTTCGACACCCTCGCCCGCGCGGTCGGCGTCGTCTCGCAGGAGACGTACCTCTTCCACGCCTCGGTCGCCGACAACCTGCGCTTCGCCAAGCCCGACGCCAACGACGAGGAACTGCACGCGGCGGCCAAGGCGGCCCAGATCCACGACCACATAGCGGCGCTGCCCGACGGCTACGACACCGTCGTCGGCGAACGCGGTCACCGCTTCTCCGGCGGAGAGAAGCAGCGCCTCGCGATAGCCCGCACCATCCTGCGCGACCCGCCGGTGCTCATCCTGGACGAGGCGACGAGCGCACTGGACACCCGCACGGAAGCCGCCGTGCAGGAGGCCATCGACGCGCTGTCGGCCGACCGCACCACGATCACCATCGCGCACCGCCTGTCCACGATCCGCGACGCCGACCAGATCGTGGTGCTGGACTCCGGCCGGGTCGCCGAACGGGGCACGCACGAGGAACTCCTGGAGCGCGACGGCCGGTACGCGGCCCTGGTGCGCCGGGACGCACGGCTACAACCCGCGAACTGAACAGGCGACCGCGACCGACAAGCTGAATATATGCCGGGTTTGCGAGGATATGCGTATTACCGTGCCCGCATGCAGACGAACACTCCGTCACGGAGCAGGACCCGACTGACACGCCGCGGCAGACTCGCCGTCCTGGTGGCCGGCGCCGTCATGGCCGGCACCGCCGTGGCGGTGCCGCTGCTGACACTGGCAGCCGACGACGACCAGGCGAAGCCCGCCGCGCTGGTCATCCCGCCTGGCTGGCGCGCGAACCAGATCTACGACGCGATCGACAAGGCCCTCAGCCTGCCCCTGGGCAGCACCCGCGCCGCCCTCGGCAAGGCCGCCCTGAAGCTGCCGAACGAGGCCGGGGGCAACCCGGAGGGCTATCTCTTCCCGGCGACGTACCCCGTCCGGAAGGGAGCGACGCCCGAGTCCATGCTGCAGCTGATGATCGACACGGCGGACCGGAAGTTCAACGGCGCACCGGTCGCGGCCGGGGCCCAGCGCAACGCGATGAACGTCTACCAGACGGTCACCATCGCGAGCATCGTCCAGGCCGAGGCCTCGACGAAGGCGGACATGGGCAAGGTCGCCCGGGTCATCTTCAACCGGCTCAACAGCGGAATGCCGCTGCAGATGGATTCGACCCTGCACTACGCGCTGAACCGCGGCACCGCCGGCGCCGGCGCCGGCCAGGGCGACACCCAGGAGGAGAGCCCGTACAACTCCCACCAGCGCACGGGCCTGCCGCCCACGCCGATCGACAACCCCGGCGAGGACGCGATGCGCGCCGCGCTCAACCCGACGCCGGGCGACTGGCTGTACTTCGTCACCGTCACCCCCGGGGACACCCGCTTCACCGCGGACTACAACACGCACCTGCGGAACGTGGCCGAGTTCAACGCCCTCCACCAGAACGCGGGGACGGCCCAGCCGACCGGTGACGGCCCGCCGGCACCTCCGTCCGAGTCCGACGGACCGCAGCCCGCGCTCCGCTGAGCCGGTGGGACGTCACGCGGCGACGGGTTCCTCGGCGAGCAGCCGCCGGATGTCCCGGACGGCCGCGCGTCCGGCCCGGTTGGCACCGATGGTGCTGGCCGAGGGGCCGTAGCCGACGAGATGGATCCGCGGGTCGGCGACCACGCGCGTGCCCTCCACCTGGATACCGCCACCCGGCTCGCGCAGCCTCAGCGGAGCGAGATGGTCGAGCGCGGCCCGGAACCCGGTCGCCCACAGGATCACATCGGCGGACACCTGCCGGCCGTCCCGCCACGCCACGCCGTCCGGTGTGATCCGGTCGAACATCGGCTGCCGGTCCAGGACGCCGTTCGCCAGGCCCTGCCGGACGGCGTCGTTCAGCGGCAGCCCGGTGACCGAGACCACACTGCGCGGCGGCAGCCCCTGACGCACCCGCTCCTCCACCAGCGCGACGGCCGCACGCCCCGCCTCCTCGTCGAACGGGCCCTCACGGAAGACCGGGGGCCGCCGGGTGACCCAGGTGGTCGCGGCGGCGTACGGGGCGAGTTCCAGCAGATGCTGGGTGCCCGAGGCGCCCCCGCCCACCACCACGACCCGCTGCCCGGCGAACTCCTGCGGACCGGCGTACTGCGCGGTGTGCAACTGCCGGCCGCGGAAGGTCTCCTGCCCGGGGTAGCGCGGCCAGAACGGGCGGTCCCAGGTGCCGGTCGCGTTGATCAGCGCCCGTGTCGACCAGGTGCCGCCGGACGTCTCCACGAGCAGCCGCCCGCCGGGGCCCTCGCGCACCGCGCGCACGTCCACGGGCCGCCGCACCCGCAGGTCGAACGTGCGCTCGTACCGGTCGAAGTACTCCCGGACGACGTCGGCCGAGGGCCGCGCCGGGTCGGCGCCGGTCAGCTCCATGCCGGGCAGCGCGTGCATGCCGTGCACCTTGCCGAAGGTCAGCGAGGGCCACCGGAACTGCCAGGCGCCGCCCGGGCCGGGGGAGTGGTCCAAGACGGTGAAGCCGCGGTCCGGCTCGAAGCCGGTGCGCCGCAGGTGGTACGCGGCGGCCAGACCCGCCTGACCGGCACCGATGACGACGACCTCGACCTCGCGCACTTCGTTCACGCCTGGGCCAACAGCGGGCCGCGCACGGATCTTCCCCGCGGCTTCAGCAGAACCGGGGCGCCCATGGGTGTGGGAACCGGCGTATGGGTCAGGATTGAGGGCATGTCCGATGCCTTCACCACACGCGTCCTGAACGTCTCCACCGGCAGCCGGGAACGCGTCGTCGACCTCACCGCCGACTGCGAGGAGTTCCTGCGGGAGGCGGCGGCCGGCCGCGACGGTCTGCTCAACATCTTCGTCCCGCACGCCACCGCCGGAATCGCCGTGATCGAGACGGGCGCCGGCAGCGACGACGACCTCCTCGCCGCCCTGCACACCCTGCTCCCCGCCGACGACCGCTGGCAGCACCGGCACGGCAGCCCCGGCCACGGCCGTGACCACGTCCTGCCCGCCGTCGTGCCGCCGCACGCGACCCTCCCGGTGATCGGCGGACACCTGGAGCTCGGCACCTGGCAGTCCGTATGTCTGGTGGACACCAACAAGGACAATCCCGACCGCAAGGTGCGGCTGAGCTTCCTCGGCTGAGCTCCGCCGGACCAGCGAGCCCCGCCGGCCCACCGGGCTGACCTTCGCCGGCTCACCACAGGGTCTGGTGCCGCGTCAGGAAGAGCGAGCCCGGGCGGCCTCGGCCCGGCCCGGCGTCGGCACCAGGCCGAGCCGCTGCGCTCGCAGCACCGTGCCGACGCGGTCGCGGGTGCCCAGCTTGCGGTAGATGTTCTCCACGTGCTTGTGCACCGTGCGGACCGAGATGCCGAGACGCCGGCCGATCGCGTCGGCGGTGAGCGCGTCCGTGAGCAGCAGCAGGACGGCGGTCTCGCGGGGAGTCAGCGCGCAGTCCGCCGCCCGCTGGTCCGGCGCGCCGGCCGGGCCGAGCGCCCGCCGCCACTCCACCAGCAGCTGCCGCTGCCGCTCGACCGCCGTCAGCAGCGGCTGGGCACGCTCGGCGACGGTCAGGTGGTCGTCGCTGAAATCCGCACCGGCGCGGTACACCAGGCACCCGGTGATCGGGGCGGCGCTTCCCGGCAGCGGCACGCCCAGCACATGGTCGAGGTCCAGCACCTCGCGGAGCATGCGGGCCGTCGGACTGGACCGCCACGCACGGCCCGCCGCCCGGTGGGCGCTGACCGGCGTCCGGTCGGTTCCGGCCGCGTAGTGACCGGCGAAGGGATACCCGGCCCGCAGCAGACCGAGGTCGGCGTCCCCGAGCCGGGCCAGATCGGCGGCGGCGGCATCCGGCACCGTGCCGAGCGTGCCCTCGCTCTCGCTCCACTCGTCCAGCTTGTGGATGACCGCCTCGCCGCCGCACACGTCCGCCAGCGTGCCGGCCAGCATCGGCCACAGCCGCTCGGGTTCCCGCTCGTGCAGTGCCGCGACGGCGACGGCCGTCATGCGCTCGTAGGCCTTCTCCAGCCGCACGGTTCCTCTCCGGTTGCCTCGCGTACCCGCCCTCCCGCCGGCGTACGTAGTTCTACGCATACCGCTGCGGTCCCCGGCCGGCGCACACTTCAACCCGGTGACACCGGTCTGCTCGGACACGGTGTGTCCGAGGGGCCGCCGGCACGGGGGAACGGCGGCCCGTCCGGTGTCGCCCTCCACGTGCCCCTTCCGTGCCTGGCCGGCTCCCCGGCCGGCAACGGGCAACGCCCCCCGGCGGAGCCGGAGGGCGTCGGGACGGGCGGAAGGATCAGCCGCGCTTGGCGCCGCCTTCCCTCTTCTCCGCCTTCTCCTGCTTCAGGTCCTTGAGCCGCGCGGCCTCCTTGCGGACCTCCGCCTGGGTGGCGCGCTCCTTCTCCAGCCACTCGGGCCGCTCCTGCCTGAGCTCCTCGATCTGCTCGGTGGTCAGCGGCTCGGTGACGCCGCCCCGGGCGAGACCCGCGATGGACACGCCCAGCCTGGCGGCCACCACCGGACGCGGGTGGGGACCGTTGGTCCGCAGCTCGCGCAGCCACTCCGGCGGGTTGGCCTGCAGCTCGTTCAGCTCGGCGCGCGTGACCACACCCTCCTGGAAGGAGGCGGGGGTGGCGGGGAGGTACACACCCAGCTTCTTCGCCGCGGTCGCGGGCTTCATCGTCTGGGGGCTCTGCTGCGACTTCATGCCGTCCAGGGTATCGGCCATGTGGGGGAGGGCCGACCACGGCCGGTGACGAACGCCTGGCGGCACGCCGAGCCGGAGCCCCGGTGACACCTGCCCACGAGGCCCGGTGCCGGAGCGGAGCCGGCACCTGCCGGAGGGCTCCGGTGCCGTGGGGGGCGGGTGCTTGTCCGCGCCGTGGCGGAGAGCCGTGCCGGCGGTCCGTGGCCCGAGGGGTTTCGGCGGGCCGGTAACCTGGCCTGATGACAGGCTCGGAGGATTCACCGTCGTTCCGGCTCGCGTACGTTCCCGGAGTGACGCCCGCCAAGTGGGTGAGGATCTGGAACGAGCGCCTGCCCGGCATCCCGCTCACCCTGGTCCAGGTCCCGGCCACCGAGGCGCCCGGGGTGCTGCGCGCGGGGGAGGCCGACGCGGGCTTCGTCCGGCTGCCGGTCGACCGTACGTTCTTCAGCGCGATCCCGCTCTACACCGAGACCACGGTGGTCGTCGTCCCCAAGGACCACCTGATCACGGCGGCGGACGAGGTGACCCTGGCCGACCTCGCCGACGAGGTGCTCTTCCACCCCCTGGACGACGTCTTCGACTGGGACGCCCCGCCCGGTGAACCGGCCTTCGAGCGGCCCGCCACCACCCCGGACGCCATCGAGCTGGTGGCGGCGAACGTCGGCCTCCTGGTCGTCCCGCAGTCCCTGGCCCGCCTCTACCACCGCCGGGACCTCACCTACCGCCCGGTCGTCGACGCCCCGCAGTCCGGCGTCGCCCTGGCCTGGCCGGAGGAGGCCACCACCGACCTGGTGGAGGAGTTCATCGGCATCGTGCGCGGACGCACGGTCAACAGCACCAGGGGCCGTACGGCGGTGCGGGCCCCGGCCGACGAGCAGCGCAAGCGCTCCGACCAGGGCGGCACCCGCCAGACGCAGGGGGCGAAGTCGCAGGCCAAGTCGTCGGGGAAGCCGTCCGCGAAGTCCTCGGGCAAGCCGGGCGGCCGTACGGCACACGCCCGTACGGGCGGTGGGGGCAAGCCGGCCAAGCGGGGGAAGCCGCGCCGCAGGTCGTGAGGCCCTTCACGGACCCGGGCGCAGCCCCTCGACGGCGCCCCCGTCCTCCCAGCTCCGCCCGACGGGCTCCCCGGCCTTCCCGGGTTCCGGACGCACCTGGCGTTCACGCAGGTCGGCGACCGCGAGCACGAGTGCGACCAGGATGATCCCCGCGACGGTGAGCAGCCCCAGCTGGAGTGCCGTGTCCGCGCGGCCGTGATTGGCGAGGTGGGCGAAGTACACCGCGCCCACCACCGCGATCCCGGCCGCCGAGCCGACGCGCTGGCCCGTCTGGAGGACGCCGCCGGCCGCGCCCGCCCGGTGCACGGGGACGCGGGTCAGGGTCAGGGTGGTGTTCGGGGAGACCGTCAGACCGGACCCGATGCCGCCGACGAGCAGGGGCAGCGCCGACGCCCACCCCACATTCCGTCCGGGCACCAGCTCCACCGCCGCGACGACCCCGAGCACGCCCAGGGCCACTCCGGCCAGCCCCATGACGACCAGCTTGCGGCCGAAGCGCACCACCAGCCGGCCGCCGATGGCAGCGCCGACCGCCGAGGCCGCCGCGAAGGGCAGGACCGTGAGCCCGGAGGCGAGCGCGCTGTATCCCACGCCGTTCTGGAGGTACAGGGCGTAGAGGAAGAAGACGGTCGTGAAGCCCGCGAAGTAGCTGAGGCTGATCAGGGACCCGAGCGTGAAGGAGCGCAGGGAGAACAGCGACAGGTCGACCAGCGGGGCCCGGCCCAGCCGCCCCTGCCGTCTCTCCCACGCCCAGAACCCGCCCAGCAGCACGACGGCGAGAGGCATCAGCGCCCACTTCTCCCGGCCGGTCCACTGCTGCTCCTGAACCAGGGGCAGCATGAGCGCGAGCACGCCCGAGCCGAGGAGGAACACCCCGAACAGGTCGAACTCCTCGTGCTTCCCGGTCACCGGGAGACGCGGCAGCAGCCGCAGGCCCGCGGCGAAGGCGGCCACCCCGATCGGCAGGTTGACGAAGAACACCCAGCGCCAGCCGTCGTCGGTGCCGGCGGCGTCGATGAGCAGGCCGCCCGCCAGCGGGCCCGTCGCCGTGGACACCCCGATGACGGTCCCGAGCACACCGAAGGCCTTGGCCCGTTCGGAGCTCTGGAACATCTGCTGGATCAGTCCCGAGGTCTGCGGCGCGACGATGCCGGCCGCGGTGCCCTGGATCAGCCGGAACACCACCAGCCAGCCGGTACTGGGGGCGAACCCGCACGCCGCCGAGGCCACCGTGAACAGGGCGAGCCCGAAGAGGAAGGCCTCGCGTCGGCCGCGCATGTCGCCCAGCCGGCCGGCCGGGACCAGCGCCAGTCCGAAGGTGAGGGCGTACCCGGAGACCACCCATGCCTGGGTCGCCTCCGAGGCTCCGAGTCCGCGCTCCAGCGAGGGCAGCGCCACGTTCACGATCGAGGTGTCGAGGAGCGAGATGAAACCCGCTGCCAGACAGACCCCGAGCGCCTTCCACCGCCGCTCGTCGGGGGCGGTCCGGGCCTGTTCTGTGCTCATGGGGTCACGCTATGCAGTCATGGCCGCTCGCGCACGCCGGGACCGGCCGCGTACACCCGTCGTACGGAGCCCTGCGAGCCGCCGGCCTCCTCCTCGCACCCCGCCCTCCAGCCGTCCCCCGGGCGACCCGGGCACCCACGGTCTTCCCCGGGACGAGCAGTGTGCGCTTGCTCCGAACGGGGCGGGGGCGCCGTGGCCGACCAGGTCGATGAGCGGGCGGTTCAGCGGGCCGTGTCCCGCAGCCACGCGTACGCCGACCGTGCCGTGAACTCCTCCTGGCCGCCCCGCAGCAGCAGGGTCGCGGTGCCGAATCCGGGCGCGTCGGCCTGGGCGGGGACGTACGGGACGGCCAGGCAGCGCATGCCGGCCGCGTGGGCGGCGGCGGCCCCGGGGGCCGCGTCCTCCAGGACCACGCAGTCGGCCGGGTCCGCGCCGAGCCGGCGGGCCGCCTCCAGGAAGACGTCGGGCGCCGGTTTCCCGTGCGGGACCTCGTCGGCCGAGACCACCGTGCGCAGGAAGGCGCCCAGTCCGGTGCCCGCCAGGATCGCTGCGATGGCCTCCGGGGAGGAGCCCGACGCCACCGCCATCGGGACGTTCCGCGCGGCCAGCAACTCCACGAACGCGCGCATCTCCGGGTACGCGCGCGTGCGGGTGCGCGCCAGCTCCAGGTAGCGGCCGTTCGTCCCGGCCAGCAGCTCCGCCACCGAGGCGCGCAGGCCGTAGCGCTCCCGCCAGATCGCCACCGTCTCCCGGGTGCTGATGCCGACGTAGCCCTCGTGGTCCGCCCAGGTGAAGTCCGGGACGCCGTGCTCGGCCAGGACCTGCCGGCTCGCCTCGTAGTAGTTCGGCTCGCTGTCCACCAGCGTTCCGTCGAGATCGAAGATGACCGAGAGGGCACCGAGATCGTTCATGGCGTCCAGGATGCCAAGTCAGGCGCGGGCCGCCCGGCCCACCGACTCCACCAGGGGCAGCAGCCGGTACGGGACGCGCTCGCGCAGCGCCACCTCGGTGCGGGTGCGCACCACGCCGGGGATGCTGATCAGCTTCTGGATCACGTCCTCCAGGTGGGCGTTGTCCCGGCCCACCACGCGCGCGAGCAGGTCTCCGCCACCGGTGGTCGAGAAGGCCTCCACGATCTCCGGTACGGCGGCCAGCGCGTCCCCCACGTCGTCCAGGTGGCCTTGGGTGACCTCGATGTGCACGAAGGCCAGCACCGGGTGGCCGAGCGCGGCGGGGGAGAGGGAGGGGCCCGTGCCGGTGATCACGCCGTCCCGCTCCATCCGGTCCAGCCGGGCCTGGAGCGTGCCGCGGGCCACGCCGAGGATGCGGGCGTACTCGCGCACGCTGGTGCGCGGCTGCTCCAGGAGCAGCCGCAGGATGCGGGTGTCGAGTGCGTCCACGGCCATGATGGACGACTGTACCAATGGTCCAGGTGCTCCAGTGACGGGTGTGCCGTCCCACCTGGCACGTTGGCATTCCGGTGGGTGTGCGTGCCGACCTGACGCCGTGCCAATGGCTCAGCGATGGGCGTCCCGCTTGAGCCAGTGACCTCCGTGATGCTCTCATGGAGGCGTCGATGGCGCTGCGGAACCCCGCGGCGCCTTTTCTGTGCCGGTGTACCCATGCACCCAGGGGAGGGCAGCAGTGCTGAAGAGGATGTTCGTGGCTCCGGACCCGGGACGGGCGCGATTGCGCTTCGCCGCGCGGGCCGTCCTCGGCATCGGACTGGCGGTGGTGGTCTGCGCACTCGCCGGGCACTCCCTCGCCGGCGCGGTCACCGGCGGTCTCGCCGCGCTGCTCGCGCTGTTCACCGTCTCCGATCCGACCGTGCGCGGACAGGCCGTCACCACCGCCCTGCTGCCCGTCGTGGGCGTGCCGGTGCTCGCCGTCGCGGCCGGGCTGCACGCCCACCCCGTCGCCCGCGACCTCACCTTCCTGGCCGTCGTCGGCGCCGGCGTCCACGCCCGCCGGTGGGGGCCGCGCGGGCACAGCCTCGGCGTGTTCGCCTTCATGACGTTCTTCGTGGCCCAGTTCCTGCACGCCGCCCCGGGACAGCTGCCCGAGCTGTACGCCGCCGTCCTGCTCTCCGTGCTCAGCGCGGCCGTCGTGCGCTTCGGCGTGTGGTGCTACGAACGCCGGCTGCCGCCGGCCGCCGTACCGGCCCCGCCCGCCGGGACCGGGCTGGCCCGGGTGACCACCCGGCAGGCCGTCCAGGCCACCGCGGGCGCCGGGTTCGCGCTGGTCGTGGGCCAGCTGGTGTCCGGGCAGCGCTGGTACTGGGCCGTCGGCGCGACATGGTGGATCTTCGTCAACACCACCTCGCGCGGCGAGACACTGGTCCGCGGCTTCCGCCGGGTCCTCGGCACGCTCCTTGGCATCTGCCTGGGCTTCCTGATAGCCGTCCCGGTGCACGGCGCACCCCTGCCCACGGCCGTCCTCGTCGCGGTCGCCGTGTTCGGCATCTTCTACACGGCCGCCGTCTCCTACACCTGGATGATGCTCTGGGTGACCCTGCTCGCCGAGTCCTTGTACGGCCTCCTCGGCGTCCTCGGCCCCGGACTGCTCGCGCTGCGGCTCGTCGAGACCGGTGTCGGGGCGCTCGGCGCCGCGCTCGCCGTCCTGTTCGTGCTGCCGGTCACCACGCACGCCACCACCGACGCCTGGATCCAGCGGGCCCTGCGCTGCGTGCACGCCTGCACGGCCGAGGCCGCCGCCCGCCTCGCCGGCTCCGCCACCGCCGACCCCGCGCCCCGCGTGGCCGAACTGGAGCAGTCGCTCGGCCGGGTCCGGCTCTCGGTGGCGCCGCTGGTGCACCCGCTGAACCCGATGCCGGCGCGCAAGGCGCGGGCGCGCCGGGTCCTGGCGCTGCTCGACGACTGCGCCCGCGAGGTCCGGGGCCTGGTCGCGGTCGCCGCCGACCCGGTGGCCTCCCACGACGCCCGCCTCGCCGCCGCCTGCTGGCGTGTGGAGGCGGCGGTCGAGGCCCTCACCGAAGGCCGTGCCGAGCCCCCGCACCGCCCCGCCGAACCGCCCGCGGAACCCGCCCTGGCGCATCTGCACGGCCTGGAACGCGCCCTCGCCGAACTGGCGGAGCCGCTGCGCACACCGTCGGGCTCCCGGCCGGCCGGGGCGTGAGCCAGGCGGGGCGCACGAGAACCGAGTACGCCCCGCTCCGCAGGGAAGTGCGCCAACTCCCGGAAGAACCACGCCGCGACTCCCGCATCTTGGTCTAGACCTCGCGTGATCGACTGCTACCGTCGGCCCCGGACCGGCTCGACGGCTCGACCGAGAGGGGACAGCGGTGGCACAGGACGGCAGGGCGGGCAGGCGCCGGGCGTTCATCGGATCGTTCACGGCGGCGGGCGGCCCCGGGCTGGTGACCGCGGAGGTCGCACCGGACACCGGGGCACTCACCCTGGTCTCCGCCGTGCAGGACGTACCCGACCCCTCCTACCTGGCCCTGTCACCGGACGGGCACACCCTCTACGCGGTCAGCGAGACGGCCGAGGGCGCCGTCGCCGCCTACCGCGTCACCGGGGGACGGCCGGAACCCGCCGGTCCCCCGGTGCCGGTGGCCGGCAGCGGCCCCACCCACCTCAGCCTGTACGACGGACACGTGCTGACCGCCAACTACGGCTGCGGCAGCGTCACCGCCGTCCCCCTGCGCCCGGACGGCACGCTCGCCGGCCCGCCCTCCGGACGGCTCCAGCACACCGGCTCGGGACCGCACGACCGGCGCCAGCGCGGCCCGCACGCCCACCAGGTGCGGCCCGACCCCAGCGGACGGTGGGCGGTCAGCGTCGACCTCGGAACCGACTCGGTGCGCGTGTGCACCCTCGTGGACGGCAGCCCCGCCGTGCACCGCGAGATCGCCCTGCGCCCCGGCTCCGGGCCGCGCCACCTCGTCTTCCACCCCGACGGCGAGCACGCCTACGTGGTCAACGAGCTGACCCCCACGGTCACGGTGTGCCGCTGGGACGCCGCGGGCGGCTCCCTGAAGCCGCTGACGGAGGTGCCCGTGCTGCCCGGCGCACCCGCCGGCGACGCCTACCCGTCGGGGATCGTCGTCTCACCCGACGGCCGCTTCGTGTGGGTCGCGACCCGCGGCGAGGACGTCCTGTCCGTCCTCGCCGTGGAGACGGACGGGCTGCGGCTGATCCGTACGGTGCCCTGCGGCGGGCGCTGGCCGCGCGCGCTGGCCGAGCACGACGGCTTCCTCTACGCCGCGAACGAGCGCTCCGGCGACGTGACCTGGTTCGCTGTGGACAGGATGACCGGTGTCCCCCGCTACGACGGCTCCGTACGGGTTCCGGCGGCCTCGTGCGTGGTCTTCGGCTGAGTGCGCCGCGGACCGGTGGTGCCGTCGCCCGGCCCGGTGAGGCGGCCGGCGTCCCCGGACGCGCCGACGCCCCGGCCAAGGCGAAGGGCCCGCTCCCGGAGGGGAGCGGGCCCTGTGTCGTACGAGTGCCGAGGGGTCCGGACGCCGGGGGCGTCAGCGGGCCGGTGCGCTCTGCGGCTGCTGCGGGGCGATGCCCAGCGCCGTCGTGTACTTGGCGAGCGCGAGCTTGCCGATCGCCGGGTAGGCACCGAGCGCCTCGGCCGTGGCGCAGCCCACCTCCTCGGCGGCCCCGGCCAGCAGCGCCGGGTCGATCTCCGGGCCGATCAGGTACGGGGCCAGGGCGAGCTGCTGCGAGCCGGCGGAACGCAGCTGCTCGGCCACGGACGCGATGGAGCCCTCCTGGTCCAGGGCCGCCGCCATCACCGGCACGGCCAGGCGCGCGGCGAGCAGCATGCCGGTGATCCCGGCCGCCTGGACGGCCTCCTCGCCGCCCACGGAGGCCAGGATGATGCCGTCCGCCGCGGTGGCCACGGTGAACAGCCGGGCGCGGTCGGCGCGGGCCAGGCCCGCCTCCGACAGCCGCACGTGCAGCGCCTCCGCGAGCAGCGGGTGCGGACCGAGGACATCGGTCAGGTCGGCGGCGACCCGGCTGTCCATCACCGCCTGACGGATCTGCCGCAGCAGCGCGCTGTCCGGGCCGGCCAGCAGCGGGACGACGACGGCGACCGGGCCGTCGGGCTCTTTGATCCCCTCGACCCCGGCGGCGACGGCCTGCTCATACCGCGCGGTGCGCTCCTCGGCGGCGCGCGCCAGCACGGAACGCAGCGCGGGGAACTCGGTGTCGTCCCCGTCCAGGTACCCGATCCGGGCGTCGAGGCCGGGCAGCTCGGAGCGGGCGATGCTCACGACCTCCTCGGCGAGGCTGCGCGTGGTGGTGCTGGGCACACCGGGCACCGCGAGGACGAGCGCGGGCGCGCCCTCGGGAGCCACCAGCGGTTCCGGACGGCGGTGCCGTCCGGGCTGGCGGGGTCGCGGCATTCGTACGGGCAGGCCGGACGCGGGTCCAGTGGGGGAGCTCATGGCGCCGCATGTTACTGGCTTCCTGGTCTCCGCCGTTCGGGGAGGGTGCAGGTGAGCGGTATCCGTCCGGTTTTGTCTGATGAGTTACGCCGGGGAGACGCACCTGCAGGAGGCGCGTGCCCGGCGTATGTGCCGGACGTCGACCGGGAACCGGCACGGAACCGCTGGTCGGAGGCCCCGCCCGGCCGTGCCGGACCGGTCACGGCAGGCGCCAGTCCACCGGTTGTCCGCCCTGCTGGATCAGCAGGTCGTTGGCCCGGCTGAACGGACGCGAGCCGAAGAAGCCGCGGTCGGCCGACATCGGCGAGGGGTGCGCCGACTCCACCGCCGGCAGACGGCCCAGCAGTGGACGCAGATTGCGGGCGTCACGGCCCCACAGGATGGACACCAGCGGCTTGCCGCGTGCCGCGAGGGCCCGGATCGCCTGCTCGGTGACCTCTTCCCAGCCCTTGCCGCGGTGCGCGCCCGGGCTGCGCGGCGCGGTGGTGAGCGCCCTGTTCAGCAGCAGCACGCCCTGCTCGGTCCACGGGGTGAGATCCCCGGTGGACGGCTGGGGCAGCCCCAGGTCGCCGGTCAGTTCACGGAAGATGTTGATCAGGCTGGGCGGCAGCGGGCGCACGTCGGGTGCCACGGAGAACGACAGGCCCACCGCGTGCCCCGGTGTGGGATACGGGTCCTGACCCACGATCAGGACCCGTACCTCGTCGAAGGGTTGCTGGAAGGCCCGCAGGACGTTCGGTCCGGCCGGGAGGTAGGTGCGCCCCGCGGCGATCTCCGCGCGCAGGAAGTCGCCCATCTCGGCGATCCGTCCGGCGACGGGTTCCAGGGCCTTCGCCCAGCCCGGTTCGACGATTTCATGCAAGGGTCGTGGTGCCACGGGCGTCACCCTACTGCCGTACACCCGTCGGCGATCAACCGATGGCCGGATCACGGCAGCGGACGGCGCCCCGCCGCCGTCCGCCTCCGGGGCGGGGCCGGACGGGCGGTCAGCCGATCACCGCCGCCCGTACGCACAGCACGTCCGGCAGGTGCCCGGCCAGCAGTTGCCAGCTGTCACCGTCGTCGTCCGAGGCGTACACCTCGCCGTTGCGGTTGCCGAAGTACACCCCGGCGGGGTCGCGGTCGTCCGTGCACAGGGCGTCCCGCAGGACCGTCCCGTAATGGTCCTCCTCCGGCAGCCCCTTGGACAGCGGCTCCCAGCCGCGGCCCGCGTCGGTCGTCCGGAAGACCCGGCAGCGGCGCCCGGCGGGCACCCGGTCCGCGTCCGCGGCGATCGGGAAGACGTACGCCGTGTCGCCCCGGTGCGGGTGCGCCGCCGCCGCGAAGCCGAACGTCGACGGCAGGCCCTCGCCGATGTCGGTCCAGTGCGCGCCCGCGTCGTCGCTGCGGTACACCCCCCAGTGGTTCTGGAGATACAGACGGTCCGGGGCGGCCGGGTCCCTGGCGATCTTGTGCACGCACTGGCCGAACTCCGGGTTCGGATCCGGCAGGAACACCGCCGACACACCGGAGTTGGACGGCGACCAGCTGGCGCCGCCGTCCGTCGTGCGGAACACGCCCGCCGCGGAGACGGCCACCGTCACGACCCCGGGGTCGCGCGCGTCGGTGAGCACCGTGTGCAGGCACTGGCCGCCCGCGCCCGGCACCCACTGCGGGCGCGAGGGGTGCTCCCACAGCGGCCGGACCAGCTCGAACGTCTCACCGCGGTCCTCCGAGCGGTACAACGCGGCCGGTTCCGCGCCCGCGTACACCACGTCGGGCTCGGCGGCGGACGGGTGCAGCTGCCAGACGCGCTCCAGGGAAGCGCCGGTTTCCTTCGGGAACTTCACGGCGGGCCGTGCCGGTTCGGTCCACGTGCGGCCGAGGTCGTCGGAGTGGAACACCGACGGACCCCAGTGCGCGCTGTCACCGCCCGCCAGCAGTCGGGGCCGGGCGCCCCGGGTGTCGATCGCCACCGAATAGACCGCCTGCGCGTTGAAATACGGGCTCTCGTCGAACTCCCAGGGGCCGTCGCCCCTCCGCCGCGCGATGAACAGGCCTTTGCGGGTGCCCACCGCGAGCAGTACCTCGGTCATGCCGATCACCTCCGGGACGCCGTTGTCCCGATAGCCGATAGATACCGGCCAGTGTGCACCCCACCACTGACACTGCCCCCCGGAATGCGTGTCGGCCCAGGTCACCGCCTGTGTCGCCGGGGTGCGGCCAAGACAGGCCGTCCCGTTCCGGGATGTGCCTGCGCGGAAGGGGTGTCTCGTGCGACCGTCGGGGAGACGGCTCGTCGTGAGCAACGGAGCGGTCTCCCGCGTATGGGAGGGCGGTCCGGCCGGTCGGTGCGCTCGTGAGGAGGATGCCCTTGAAGGCGTTCCGTGGTCCGAAGGTGTGGCTGTGGCGCTGGCGGCGCAACCCGCTCAGACGCCGGGCGGACGTCGTGGAGGCCTGGGTGGTGCTCGGCACCTGTCTGCTGACCGTCCTGGCCGGCGTGCTCGCCGGACTCGCCGCGGCCGGCTCGGTGGAGCACGGACTCGCCCGGGAGCGGGCCACCTCGCGGCCCACCGTGGCCCGGGTCGTCACGCGGGTTCCGGGAAAGTCCCCGGCGCACAGCAGCCATGCCTCCGCCGGGGAACGGGTCTGGGCCGAGGTCCGCTGGACGGCCGCCGACGGCTCCGCCCCCACCGGCCGGGTCCGGGTGGAGCCCGGCAGCAAGTCCGGTACGCCCGTCACCGTCTGGACCGACCCGCGGGGCCGCCTGGTCACCCGGCCCACCACCGCCTCCGAGGCCGCGTTCCGGTTCACCCTCATAGGTCTCCTGGTCGGCGCCGGCACCGCCGCCGTGCCCCTCGTCGCCGGCCTGGCCGTACGCAGTCGTCTGGAACACCGGCGCCTGGAGGCGTGGGACACGGAATGGGCCCGGCTGGGCCCCCAGTGGGGCCGGACGGTCTGACCCCGCGGGGCTACTCCGGCGGGGCCAGACGTCCGGCTGCCGCCGACGGTCCGCTCCACGGCCCGGGGGAGCGAGCCGGGCCGTAGCGCGTCGCGGGGCTCATCGGCCGGCGTCGCGGGGCTCATCGGCCTCGCACGGCGGCCGGACCCGCCCGGCGGTTCCTACCGGCTCATCGGCCTCGCACGGCGGCCGGATCCGTCCGGCGGGTCCTACAGCCCCGCCGGCATGTCCCGGCACCTCCTCAGCGGTCCCTTCAAGGGGAGGCGGGCCGGACCGTAGCGCGTCGCGGGGCTCCTCACCGCGCACGGCGGACCGGCCCGTCCGGCGGCCCTCACAGCCCCGCCAGCACCTCCCGGCACCTCCTCAGCAGTTCCTCGTCGTCCGGGATGTCACGGCTGCCGTACGCGCCCTCGGCGGCCGTGTGCCGGCGGGGGTGGGTCAGTTCGGCGGTGACCAGGTCTCGCAGCGGCGCGGCGGCCGGGCCCATCGTGGTCAGGCACCGGGCGATCGGGACACGGGCGCGGGGGTCCGCCGTCCAGGCGGACCGGAGGACCGGGCGGACCGGTTCGGGGTCCCCGGCGATGCGCCACAGCGCGCACGCGGCCGGTATGCGTTCCCGCACCGGTCCGGACCGGGCGAGGCGGCGCAGCCCGGGCAGCGCCGCGCGCGCGGCGCGGCCCAGCCTGCCGAGCTGCCGGACGGCGGCGCGCCGGGCGCCCGGATCGTCCCGCGCCGACTCCCGCAGCAGGACGGGCAGTACGGCGGTGGCGTCCCCGTCCGCCGACCACAGCGCGCCCGCCGCGGTGGCCGCGTGCCGGGTGCGGAGCAGTCGGCGCAGGAGCGGTGCCGTCTGCCCGGCGGCGCCCAGTTCCGCCAGCGTTTCGATCACCTGGCCGGCGACCGCGTCCCGCGCCCCCAGGCCGTCGGGGGCGCCCGAGAGCAGCCGTACCAGTTCGGGGACGGCCTCCTTGTCGCCGATGGCCCTGATCGCCGTGAGCAGCGGGGTGGCGAGCCGGGCGGCGGCGGGCGAAGCGAGCGGGACGCGGCCGAGGCGGAGTCTCAGCGCGGGGGCCAGCGGAGCCGCGGCCGGGCCCAGGTGCGCCGCTTCGCGGCCCAGCGCGAGGGGCGCCGCCGGACCGGCCAGCAGCTGGGCCAGGGCCGGGACGGCGCGCCGGTCGCCGGTCCTGGCCAGCGCCTTGAGCGGGCCGCCGAGCGAGGGGGAGCCACGCTCCCAGCGGTGCGTCCACAGGTCGGGCCGGGTGCTCACCAGCGCGTGCAGGTCGTCCGCCGCGGGCGCGGCCAGCGTGTACAGCTCCGCCAGGACCGAGACCGCCGCGTCCCGCAGGCGGTCCTGATCGGTGCTCAGCTGGGCGCCCAGCAGCCGGACGGGCGTGCCGTAGGCGCCGCGCCAGCCGCGGAACAGGCTCGCCGACATCCAGACGGCGTTGCACCGGTCCACCGGGTCCGGGCTGGTCAACTGACCGGTGAGCAGGGCGATCCGGTCGTCCACCCGGTCACCGAGCGCGAGGTGCAGGGTGCGCAGCAGGACGGCGCCCTGTTCGTCCGAGGTGCGCAGCCGCCGTATCCGGCGCACCAGGGTGTCCGTGCCGGAGCCTTCCGCGGCCGGCCGGTGCCGCGCGGACCGCTCGTGCAGCAGCCGGACCGCCGTGGGCACCAGGTCGGCGGGGAGCCGGACGGGCGCGTGGAGCGCGAGCTGGCCGAGTGCGGCCAGCCGCGGGCCCGGCGCGTAGGGGGGCGCGCTCTGTTCGGCCAGGAGGTCCAGCGCGCCGTCGGCGAGGGCCGGATGCCGGTGCGCGAACAGGGCGAGCGCCTCCGTCAGGGCCGGCAGGACGTGGTCGTCCCGCTCGGCCGCGAGCCGCCGCCGCAGCAGCCCCAGGACCCGCGCGGGGTCGTCCAGGAAGCGCACCAGGGCCCCGGCCGCCGCCCGGCGCACCGCGGGGTCCGGGTCCCCGGCGAGCGCGACGAAGGCCTCGGCGCCGGCGCGCACCGCCTTCCGGGCCGCGTCCGCCGCAGCCGCAGCGCCCGCGCTCCCGCCGCCCTCCCCGCCGATGCCGACCAGCAGCTCCACGACGCAGCCCCGGTCCGGTACCTCCTCGCGGGCCGCCAGCGCGAACAGGAAGGGCACGCAGGCCGGTGCCGCCTCGTACACCCTCCCCTCGTGGTGCAACGCGTCGTACAGCCCGTCGAGCGCGGTCGCCCGCTCGACGGTGTCGGGGGACGCCAGGGCCCGTAACCACCCGGGCACGTCCTCCGCGCTGCCGTGCGCGTGCCGCAGCGAGGCCCAGTCGACCTCGTCGATCCCCGTGCACACGTGGTCCTCCCTGTCCTCCCCGGACGAGTGACGCCTGACGGGGAGTGTGCACCACGGCACCGACAACGGACCGGAACCGCGCGCTGACTGTGTGCGATCCGCCGTCGGTGACCGGCCACCCGGCGCGACCGCCCGGCACGCGCGCGTGCAGCGGTCAGTCCCGGCCGGGCAGGGCGCGTTCCAGGACGGCGTCGAGGTCGGTTCCCGCGGGCAGGGTGCCGAACGAGTGGCCCCAGTCGCCGTCCAGCCGGCTCGCGCAGAAGGCGTCCGCGACCGGGTGCGGAGCGTGCCGGACGAGCAGGGAGGCCTGGAGCGCCAGCGCCATCCGCTCGACCAGCCGGCGTGCGCCCACCTGATCGGTTCCGGCCACGTCCTGCTTCAGCGCGGCCACGGTCGCGTCGAGCCGGGTGTCCGCCCCGCGCGCGAGGGCGAGTTCGGCGAAGAGCGCCTCGGCGGTGTCCGGTTCGCGGCCGAGGGCGCGCAGCACGTCGAGCGCGTTGACGTTGCCGGAGCCCTCCCAGATCGACAGCAGCGGAGCCTCCCGGTAGTGCCGGGGCATGCCGGAGTCCTCGACGTACCCGTTCCCGCCCAGGCACTCCAGGGCCTCGGCGGTGAAGGCCGGGCCGCGCTTGGTCACCCAGTACTTGCCGACGGCGGTGGCGATGCGCCGGAAGGCCCGCTCCCCGGCGTCCCCGCGCACCGCGCGGTCGGCCGCGCCGGCCAGCCGCAGCGTGAGCGTCGTCGCCGCCTCCGACTCCAGCGCGAGATCGGCCAGGACGTTGCGCATCAGCGGCTGGTCGATCAGCCGGGCGCCGAACGCGCTGCGGTACCGGGCGTGGTGCCCCGCCTCGACCAGCGTCTTGCGCATCAGGGTCGCCGAGGACATCACACAGTCCAGGCGGGTGCAGTTGACCATCTCGATGATGGTCTTCACGCCCCGCCCCTCCGGCCCCACCAGCCAGGCGACGGTCCGGTCGAACTCCGGTTCCGAGGAGGCGTTGGACCGGTTGCCGAGCTTGTCCTTCAGCCGCTGGATGCGGAAGGTGTTGCGGCTGCCGTCCGGCAGGACGCGCGGCACCAGGAAGCAGGACAGCCCGCCCGGGGCCTGCGCGAGCACCAGGAAGACGTCGCACATCGGCGCCGACGTGAACCACTTGTGCCCGCGCAGTGTGTAGACGCCCGCCTCCCCGGTAGGCGTGGCCGTGGTGGTGTTCGTCCGGACGTCGGAGCCGCCCTGCTTCTCGGTCATGCCCATTCCGGCCAGCAGCCCGGGCTTCTCCGTCGGAACGCGCAGCCGGGGATCGTACTCGCGGCTGGTGAGCAGCGGCTCGTACACCTTGGCGAGATCCGGCTGTGCGCGCAGGGCGGGTACGGCGGCGTACGTCATCGAGGTGGGGCAGCCGTGTCCCGCCTCCGTGTGCCCCCACACCAGGCCGCCCGCGGTCCGGGCGACGTGCGCGCCCGGCCGGTCGTCGGCCCACGGGGCGCCGGCCAGGCCCTCGGCGACCGCCGTCCGCATCAGGTGGTGCCAGCTGGGGTGGAACTCCACCTCGTCGACGCGGTGGCCGTAGCGGTCGTGGGTGCGCAGCACCGGCTCGTACCGGTTCGCCAGCTCGCCCCACTCCTGCGCCTCCGCGCTGCCGGCGCGCGCCCCCAGCCGCCGGACGCGCTCCTCGGCCCACCCCGCGCCCTCCCGGCGCAGCCCCTCCAGCAGGGCCGGGTCGTCGGAGGGGTTGTAGGGGGCGAGCGGCGGGGGCTGGTTGGTCACGTCGTGCGTGGCGTACGACGGCTGGGACGGCGAGGGCGGCTGTGACTGTGACTGTGACTGCGTCTGCGTCAGCGACTGCGACTGCTCGGAAATCGAGACCATGACAGCATGTTGCACTCCTCCTGCGGTTGTAGCAATGATGCAACACGAGAACGCACGTACAGTACGGGGCCATGGGCATGAACGTCTCCGCGGAGCCGGACGCGGACGCCGCCGGTCTGCGGCCGCTGTCCGCCCGGTCGGTCGTGCTGAGCCTGCTCCTCGGCGTGCATCCGCCCCAGCTGCCGGTGAAGGACCTGGTCCGGCTGGTGGAGCCGTTCGGGGTCGGCGGCTCCACACTGCGGGCCGCGCTCAGCCGCATGGTGGCCGCCGGCGACCTGCGGCGCGGCGACGCCGTCTACCGGCTCAGCGACCGGCTGCTGGTCCGGCAGCGCCGCCAGGACGAAGCCGTACGGCCCCGCACGCGCGCGTGGGACGGCGACTGGGAGATGGTGGTGGTCACGGCGACCGGCCGCGGCCCCGCCGAACGCGCCGACCTGCGCGCCCGGCTGACCGCCCTGCGCCTGGCCGAACTCCGCGAGGGCGTCTGGCTGCGCCCGGCCAACCTCGACCGCCCCCTGCCGGGGGATGTGCGGCAGGTGGCGCTGACGTGCACCGCGCGCCCCGACGAGCCCCCGCGCGATCTCGCCGCCCGGCTCTGGCCGCTGACCGACTGGGCGGCCACCGCGCGCTCCCTGCTGGCCCGCGCGACCGGGGCCGGCCACCCGGCCGTCCGGCTCACCGCCTACGCGGCGGCCGTCCGTCACCTGCTGACCGACCCGGTCCTGCCGTCCTCGCTGCTGCCCCCCGACTGGCCGGGGGAGGACCTGCGCACGGCCTACGCCGACTACCGGCGGCAACTGGCCACGACCCTGGGCACACCGGAACCGGACGACGCACCCTGACCGCACGGCTCCGCGGGGCCCCGGTGGTGGATCAGCCTGCCGGGGCGCTCCGGGCGAGGCGGGTGTGGCCGGCGGCTGCGTGGAGGACGACCCACGAGACATGGGCCGGCGCGGGCGTCCGGCCTTGCGCTTGCGGGCCTGCGGGGGAGCGGTCTGCCGTGGCGGCTGGGGCGGCGTGGGTGTCCGGGTAGGCGCGGGCGTCCGGTTGAGCGCGCTGTGCACGCACCTGGGGGAACCGCTCGGACGGGGCTCGTGTGCGCGCATGGCCGGGGCGCCCGGTGGCCGGACGGCTCCGCGGAGGTGTGGGCCGGTGCGGGTGTCCGGCTGACCGTGCTGTGCGCGCCATCGGAGACGCGGCTCGGCGGCTCGCGTCCGCGTGCGGCCTCCCGGGGGCGCCGAGGGGCGCGGCTCCCCGCACGCCACCCGGAGGGATCGGCCCGCCTCGGCGGTCCGGGGAAGGCTCGCCTCCCCGCATGGTCAGCGGCCCGGCGGAGGCCCAGAGCGGCGCGGGTCGGCGCACACGCGTCCGGCTCACCGCGCCGCACGCGCCGCACGGGCGCCCGGGGTGACGGTGGCACCCCGGGCGCCCGGCCGGCGATCACTCGCAGCCGGCGATCACTTGTAGGTGATGTCCGAGCTGGAGTACTTGCAGTACGTGCTGTCCGGGCCCGAGCCGTTCGTGGTCGGCTCCTTGCCTGTGTTGTTCCCGGTGTACTTCTGGCAGGGAACGATCTTCTTGCTGCTGTCCCCGACGATGGTGATGTTCCTCAGGGTCGCGCTGTCGCCGTAGTTGGTGTTGATTCCGACGAGCTTGCTGCCCTTGTAGGTCGCCTCGATGCCGCTGAGGTTGATCGTCCGCTTGTACTGCGTCTTGCAGTTGCCGCAGGAGCGGGCGAACGTGCCGAAGTTCTTCACCGCGAAGCCGGAGACGTTCAGCGTGCCGGCGCCGTTGAACTGGAACACCTTGTCGCTGGCCTCCTTCGCCCCGCCGCCGCTGACGGTGTAGACGTTGGACGACGAGGAGCCGAGGAAGGTGGCCGCGTCCTCGCCGACGTCCTCCCACCACACGTTCTGGAGCGTGCAGCTGCCGAGGCAGTGGATGCCGTCCGCGGCGGGGGCGCCGATGATGACGTTCTTGAGGACCGTGCCGGGGGCGAGTTCCAGCAGGGGGCCCTGGTCTTCGTCCTGGCTGTCGCTGCCGAGGTCGCCGGTGCCGTACAGCCGCTTCATCCCGTAGTCCTTGGTGCCGGACACGGAGATCGTGGCGGAGACGGCCTGGCTCCCGTTGGCGCTGGGCCAGGTGGCGGCACCCGCCGGTGCGTCCGATGTCATGATCATGCCAAGCGTCAGTCCGAGGGTGGCCAGGCCGCCCAGCAGACCGCGCGCGCGTGCTGATGAGGTCATGTCCCGAATGCCTTCTTCCGAGTGGGGGTCAGATCTTCCCCGCGCCCGCGCCCGACGTCACCGAAGCGACGACCCCGGAGGCGGGTTCGGCCGTGTAGCCGTACGGCGGGGTGGTGAAGGTGCCGCCCTGTGAGATCTCGGTGGCGGCTCCGCCGAGGTCGTTGCCGCGCAGGACGGCGTATCCGTCGACGTCGCTGTCCCGGCTGGTGGTGACGGCGACCTGGGTGTCACGGAAGACGTTGTTCTCGACGAGCATCTGCGCGCCCATGCGGGAGTGCACGGCGGTCTCCGCGCCGACCACGTAGTTGTCGTAGAAGTGCCCCGTGCCGAAACGCAGGCTGGGGATGCGGGAGTTGACGTTGGCGAACCAGTTGTGGTGGTACGTCACCCGCAGGTGTCCGGTGTCCTCGGCCGCGTTGTTGTCGCTGTGGCCGACCAGCGAGCCCTTGTAGTGGTCCTTGAAGACGTTCCAGGACACCGTAACCTGGTCGGAGCCGTGGGTGATGTCGACCAGGCCGTCGTAGTAGTCCTTGCCGTGGTCGCGGTCGGAGGACAGCGTGTTGTGGTCGATCCACACCTTCGTGGAGGCCTGCACGGTCAGGGCGTCCGTCTTGACGGCCTTGCTGATGTTCAGGTTGCGGATGACGACGTTGCCGACCTTCTTCAGGCGCAGTCCGCCGCCGGTGAAGCCGGAGGACGAACCGACGCCCAGCACGGTGGTGTTGGAGCCGATGTCGACCTGGCCGCTCAGCGCGATCAGGCCGTTCACCTTCACCACCTTCGCGGAACCGCCGGTCACGGCCGCCTTGAAGGCGTCCAGGGTGGAGACCGTCACCGCGGGGGCGCTGCCGCCGCCGGTCGTGCCGGCGCCGTAGCCGACCGGCGCGGACTCGGCGGCACCGGCCGGCTGCGGCAGGGCGAGGACGGCCGCAGCCGCCACGGCGACGGCCGTTCCGGCCGCGCCGGTAACTCCTTTGATGCGCATGCGGGTGCGTCCCTTCTCTATGGGGGAGGGTTTGTGTACGTGAATGCTGTACGTCACGCGGAACGCATGTGCGGGTTCGATGGCCGTCGACAGCCGCTTCGGGCGTCGATCGGTCACGCTGATGAACGGACCGTAGAGTGCAAGCGCTTTCTAGTCAACAGGTCGCGCAGCGCGGTTCCGGTCACCGGGAAAAGCCGTGGGAGCGCTTCCATGAATTGCGTGTCCATGCCACGATGCCGGGTGTTCCTCGCACGACGCGCACGCAGCGCGCCCTCGCACGAGCCGCGATCCGAAGGGACAAGTGACGTGCCCCCCACACCGCACCGCTCACCGCACCGTTCGACAACCGGTCTCCGCAAGGCACTTGTCACCCTCCTGGGTGCTCTCCTGCCGCTCATGGCGGTCCTGGCCCTCGCCTCGCCCCCGGCCACGGCCCGGGAGCGGGCCGTCCCCACGGCCGCCCTCACGGAGGTCACCGGCTTCGGCGCCAACCCCAGCGACCTCCGGATGTACCTCTACGTGCCGGACGACGTCACCGCCCACCCGGCGGTCGTGGTGGCCGTGCACTGGTGCGGCGGTTCCGCCTCCGCGATGTACTCCGGCACCGAATGGGCCTCGCTGGCCGACCGGTACGGGTTCGTCGTCGTGTACCCGTCGGTGACCCGCGGCAGCAAGTGCTTCGACGTCTCCTCCCCGCAGGCGCTCCGCCGCGACGGCGGCAGCGACCCCGTCGGCATCCGGTCCATGGTCGACTGGACGGCCCGCGCCTACGCCGCCGACACCGGCCGGATCTTCGTCACCGGCATCTCCTCCGGCGCCATGATGACCAACGTCCTGCTCGGCGACTACCCGGACGTGTTCGCCGCGGGCGCCGCCTTCTCCGGAGTCCCCTTCGGCTGCTTCGCCACCACCGACGGCTCCGAGTGGAACAGCGCCTGCTCCGGCGGCACCGTCACCCACACCCCGCAGGAATGGGGCGACCTGGTGCGCGCCGCCTACCCCGGCTACACCGGTCCCCGCCCGCGGATGCAGCTGTGGCACGGCACCGCCGACGACACCCTGCGCTACCCGGACTTCGGGGAGGAGGTCAAGCAGTGGACGAACGTGCTCGGTGTGGGCCAGACCCCGGCCGTGACCGACACCCCCGTCTCCGGCTGGACCCGCACCCGCTACGGCGCCACCGGTGACCGGGCCCCCGTGGAGGCGATCAGCCTCCAGGGCGTCGGCCACAACCTCTACGGCCCCGGCATGGCCTCCCGGGCACTGGCCTTCTTCGGAATCGACGGCGGCACCACCACGCCGCAACCGCCCGCCGGCGCCTGCGCGGTAACGGCGGGCGTCAGCGCCTGGAACACCGGTCTGACCGCCTCCGTGACCGTGACCAACACCGGTACGACCGCGCTGAACGGCTGGAAGCTCGGCTTCACCCTCCCGGCCGGCCAGACCATCACCAACGGCTGGAACGCCACCTACAGCCCGGCCTCCGGCGCCGTGACGGCGACCAACACGCCGTACAACGCCACCCTCGCCCCCGGCGCGAGCGTGACCATCGGCTACCAGGCCACGCACACCGGCAACAGCGCGGCACCGGCCGCGTACACCCTCAACGGCAGTACGTGCACGGTCGGTCGATGACCCGGGCGCGCGCCGGAGCGGCATGAGCCCCAGGTGCGCGCCCCTGCGCACCCGCGCCCCGGACAGCCCCTCGCGTCACCCCGCACATCCCGCACCCGTCGTCGCCCCGCACCCCCGGAAGGTCTCCGTGAAGCCGCCCAGCAGAACACCGCTCGCCACCGTCCTCGGCACCTGCGTCCTGGTCCTCGCCCTCGCCGTGACGGCCTCGGCGCTCACAGCGCTGGTCAAGCGGGCGGCTGCGGCCACCCCCGCGGCGGGCCCCGGCCGGCACTGGGTGAACACCTGGACCGGCATGCCCCAGCTGACCGAGCCCGCCAACCTGCCGCCCGCGCCGTACACCGGTGAGAAGTCGGTGCTCGCCGACACCACCCTGCGGCAGACGGTGCGCGTCACCGCCGGCGGCCCCCGCGTCCGGCTGCGGTTCTCCAACGCGTACGGCGACACCCCGCTGCCGCTGACCGCCGTCACCGTCGCCCTGCCCCGCGACGGCAGGGCCGGGGTCAGCGCGGTCGAACCCGGGACCCTGCGCCGGGTCACCTTCGCCGGCCGGGACTCCACGACCGTCCCGGTGGGCGCCCAGATGGTCTCCGACCCCCTCGACTTCGAGCTGCGCGCCGGGTCCGAGCTGACGGTGACGGCGTACACCGCGCGCGGCCAGGCGTCGCTCGCGCTCACCTCCCATCCCGGCTCACGCACCACGTCGTACCTGACGCACGGCGACCACACACGCGACCAGGACCTCCCGGGCGCGACCGCCGTCGACCACTGGTACCTGCTCAGCGACGTCGAGGTGCTGGCGCCCGGCCGTACCGAGGCGGTCGCCCTGGTCGGCGACTCCCTCACCGACGGACGCGGCTCCACCACCAACGGCAACGACCGCTGGCCCGACCAGTTCTACGACCGCCTGCGCCGCGACCCGGCCACCTCGGACATCGCCGTCCTCAACCAGGCGGCCGGCGGCAACCGCGTCCTCGACGACGGGCTCGGCCCCAACGTGCTCGCCCGCCTCGACCGGGACGTCCTGTCCCGCAGCGGCGTGGCCTGGCTGGTCCTCTTCGAGGGCGTCAACGACATCGGCACCGCCGACGCCACCCCCGAGGCACAGCGCGCGGTCACCGACGACCTGATCGCCGGGTACCGGCAGATCGTCGTCCGCGCCCACGCCCAGGGCATACGGGTCTACGGCGCGACCCTCACCCCGTTCGGCGGCAGCACCCCGTACGACGATCCGGCGGGCGAGCGGGAGGCCGCCCGGCAGCGCGTCAACGCCTGGATCCGCACCCCCGGCCACTTCGACGCGGTGATCGACTTCGACCGGGCGGTACGGGACCCCGGGGCGCCGGACCGGCTCCGGCCCGCGCTGCACGCCGGGGACTGGCTGCACCTCAACCCCGAGGGGTACGGCGTCCTCGCCGCGGCCGTGCCGGCGGCGCTGTTCCGGCGCGCCTCCTGACGGGCGGGGCGGGTGGCGCTCAGGGGATTCGTGGCATTTCCTTGGAAAAGGTGGTTTCCCTACGAAAAGAGGGGATGACCAGCATGGTCGCGGGCACTCGGTGGGGCAGGCAAGACGATCTCACCCGAGGAGAGTCATGGCTGAGCAGAAGTCGTCGGCCCTCACGGCGCCCCTGCGCGGCGCGGCCTCGGTACTGCGCAGGGTGCCCGGCGCCGGAACGGTGACCAGGGCCGCCGAGGAAACACTGGACAAAGTCGGCGCGGTCTCGCCCCGCGGCCGGCGCATGGCGGTCTACGCGGGAGCAGGGGTGCTCGGCGCCGCGGGCGTGGTGGAGTGGCCCGTGGCCCTCACCGGCGCGGCGGTGGCCTGGCTCACCCAGCCCCGGCCCCCGCAGCCGGCGGGCACCGGGGAGGCGGCCCCGGCCGCGGAACCGGCGCACGACCTGGGCACCGCGGCCCTCAGGGCCGGCGGCGGGAGCCCCGAGCCCGGCCAGGCGGCCGGCGCCGGGACCCCCGCGGACACCCCGGCACCGGCCGGCACCGTGACGCCGGGGCCGGTCAAGCAGCCCGGTCACACGGCGGAACCGAGCCCGCCCGAGGCCTCCCACGGTGCTCGCGCGTCCGCGGGCCGGACGTCCTCCGGTCCCCTCGGACCCACCGCGCGCCCCGATCGCACCACGCTCTGAGGAGGGCATGTGCCCGGTCTGCTGACAGCGCCGTCGTCCGCCGTCCGCCGGCTGTCGGCGGCGCCACGCCTGCTCGCGCGGGCGGCGGCACCGGCGGCCGGACTGGCCGCCGGTGCCGCTGCCGGAACCGCGCGCGCCGGCGTACGCGGCCTTGGCGCCGCCGCGCGTGTGGGCCGGGTGGCGCGCTACGCGCTGCCCGGCTCCGGTGACCACTGGCGGTCCGGCGCCCGCACCCACCTGGCGGTACGGCCGCTGGAACAGGCGCGGGCGCGGTGCGCGGGCGGCACGGAGCACCTGGCGCGCCGGATGGCCGAGGCGCTGGCGGACCACCCCGACGTCCTCGTCGCCTACTGGGACGAGGGACTCGCCCGCCTGGTGGTGACCGCGACCGGGGAGGAGGCCGTCGACCGCGTCCTGGACCACGCGGCCGGCCTCGCCGAGCGGCACGGGCTCGTCCTGGCGGACGGAGACGTGGACGAGACCACGCATCCGGCCGACCCGGCCGGAGTGCGCGCCGCGCTGGCCACGCTCGCCGTCGACGGCGCCGGGATCGCGGTGGCGCTGACCGCGTACGCGCTGCGGCTGCCGCCCTCGCCCCGGGTGGCGACCGCGGTCGTGACCCTCCTGCGGGAGAACCCGCGTTTCCGCGCGTGGCTGCGCGCCCGGCTCGGCGACACCGGCATGGACCTCCTGCTGACCTGCGCCAACGCCGCCGTGCACGGCGCCGGCCAGACCCCCACCTCCCTGGTGCTCGACGGCGCCCTGCGGGCCTGCCAGGTGGCCGAGACGGTGGCCCGCTCGGCCGCCTTCGACACGGTGCACGACCAGCTGTGCGCCCCCGGCCGCGTCAGCCTCGCCGCGCAGGGCCCGCCGCGCCCGCCGCTGCGCGTCTCCCCGGCCCAGGAGTACGCGGCCCACGCCTCCGCCGGCAGCCTCCTGGGCGCGGCGGCCACCCTCCTGGTCAAGCACGACGGCGCCGAGGCGGCCGAAGCGGTGCTGGCCGGCTCCCCGAAGGCCGCCCGCTACGGTCCCGCCGCCTTCCACGCCGTGCTCAGCGCCGCCCTGGCCCGCACCGGCGTGCTGGTCCGCGCCCCCGAGCGGCTGCGCCAGCTGGAGATGGCCGGCACGGTCGTCCTGCACCCCAGCGCGCTGCGCACCGCGGACGGCGAGGCCGACCCGTGGACCGAACCGGTGCTGGACGCGGCCCGCCGGGCCGGACTCCGGGTGGTCCTCGTGGACGACCCGGCCCTGGAGGACTTCACCGGCCTCGCCGACCAGGTCGTCGACGCACGCCGGCCGCTGGACGACGTCGTGTACGAGGCGCGGGGCGACGAGGGCGCCGTCCTGGTGGTCGCCCGGGTCCGCACGGCCGACGAGCACGACGTCCTGGGCGCCCTGCGGGCCGCCGATGTCGCGCTCGCCCTGACCGACCGGGACGGGGCGGTGGTCTGGGGCGCGGACCTCCTCGCGCTGCACGGCCTGCCCGACGTGTGGCGGGTGCTGACCGCGGTGCCGGCCGCCCGCCGGGTCGGGCACCGGGCGCAGACCCTGGCCCGCTCCGGTGCCGCGCTGTCCGGGCTGCTCGTCGCCGTCGGCGAGTCCGGCGGCGGCCGCGGCCGCCGGTCCCTGCTGCCGGGGCTCCGGCACGCACCCGTCGACGCCGGCGCCGCCCTGGCCCTGCTGTCCGGGATGCGTTCCGCACTGGGCGTGGCGACGGCCCGCGCCCCGCATCCGCGGCCCCGGGTGCACTGGCACGAGCTGGACGCGGACCAGGCCCGGGACCGGCTGGCCCGCGAACCGGCCGCCGAGAGCGGCCGGTCCGACACGCCGGCCGCCCGGATGCGCAAGGCGGCCGAGGGCATCGGCCGGCATCCGGCCGCCGCGCCCGCCCGCTGGACCTACCGGCTCGGCCGCGCCGTCCGCAGCGAACTCCAGGACCCGCTCACCCCGGTCCTGGCGGTCGGTTCGGCCGCGTCGGCGATCCTCGGCTCGGTCATGGACGCGCTGCTCGTCGTCGGCGCCCTCGACCTGAACGCCCTCGTCGGCGGCATCCAGCGGCTGCGGGCGGAGCGGGCCCTGTCCGGGCTGGTCGCGGAGCAGAAGCAGAGGGCGCGCCTGGTACCGCCGGAGACCGAGGCCCCGGCCGGCGCCACCCGCACCGTGGAGGCGGGCAAGCTCATGCCGGGCGACGTGATCCAGCTCAAGACGGACGACGTGGTCCCCGCCGACGCCCGGCTGCTGTGGCAGGAGGGCCTGGAGGTGGACGAGTCCGCCCTGACCGGGGAGTCGCTGCCGGTGGAGAAGCGGACCGCTCCCACTCCGCACGCCGCGGTGGCCGACCGGCGGTGCATGGTCTTCGAGGGCACGACCGTGGTGGCGGGCGAGGCCCGGGCCATCGTCGTCGACACCGGCGACCGCACCGAGGCCGCCCGCGCCGTCCACCTCGCCGCCCGCACGCCCCCGGCCGGCGGCGTCCAGGCCAGGCTCCAGGAACTCACCCGCAAGGCGCTGCCGCTGACCCTGGCGGGCGGCGCCGCGGTGACCGGGCTGGCGCTGCTGCGCGGCACCCCGATCCGCGAGGCGGTCAGCGGCGGGGTGGCGGTGGCCGTGGCGGCCGTGCCGGAGGGGTTGCCGCTGGTGGCGACGGTGGCGCAGCTCGCCGCCGCCCGGCGGCTGAGCCGTGGCGGCGTCCTGGTGCGCACCCCGCGCACCCTGGAGGCGCTGGGCCGGATGGACACCATCTGCTTCGACAAGACCGGCACGCTCACCGAGAACCGGCTGCGGCTGGTGCGCACCTCCGACGCCGGGGGCACGGTCCACGCGGTGGACGACGCCGGCTCCGAGGAGACGATCCGCATTGCCGCGCGGGCCTGCCCGCGGCTGAACGGCGGCTCCGGCCGGCCGGTGCACGCCACCGACGAGGCCGTGCTGGCCGCGGCACCGCCCGACCCCGGCTGGACCCAGCTCGCCGACCTGCCGTTCGAGGCCGCGCGCGGCTACGCCGCCGGCGTCGGCCGGAGCGGGGACGGCCCGGCGGTCCTGGTGGTCAAGGGCGCCCCGGAGACCGTGCTGCCCGCCTGCACCGGGCTGCCGGCGCACGCCTCCGAGTCCGCGCACACGCTGGCCGGGTCCGGGCTGCGGGTCCTGGCGGTGGCCGAACGGCGGCTCGACGCGGCGGAGCAGGAGTCGGACGTCCCCGAACAGCCCCTCCACGACCTGGAGTTCATCGGCCTGCTGGCCCTGTCCGACGTACCCCGCGAGACCTCCACGGCGCTGGTGAACGGGCTGAACGGCGCGGGCGTACGACCGGTCATGCTCACCGGCGACCACCCGCAGACCGCGCGGGCCATCGCCGCCGACCTTGGCTGGCCGGAGGACACCGTGGTGGTCACCGGCGACGAGCTGGCCGCGGCCGACCGCGCGTCCCGGGCCCGGATGCTGCGGGACGCGGGCGTGGTGGCCCGGGTGGCGCCCGAGCAGAAGCTCCAGGTCGTGGAGGCACTGCGGGACGCGGGCCGGGTGGTCGGCATGGTCGGGGACGGCGCCAACGACGCCGCGGCCATCCGCGCCGCCGACATCGGCGTCGGCATCAACGCGCGCGGATCGGCCGCCGCGCGCAACGCCGCGGACATCGTGCTGACCGACGACGACCTGACGGTGCTGATCGACGCCGTCGGCGAGGGCCGCGCGCTGTGGCACAGCGTGGCCGACGCGATCGCCATCCTGATCGGCGGCAACGCGGGCGAGGTCGGGTTCGGCATCCTCGGCACGCTGCTGTCCGGCCGGGCGCCGCTGTCCACCCGGCAGATGCTCATGGTGAACCTCTTCACCGACCTGTTCCCGTCGATGGCGGTGGCGGTGACCGAGAAGGAGGGCGAGGCGGACCTGGGGCACGTGGAGGAGGCCGCCGGAGTGCTGGGCGACCCCCTGCTGCGGCAGATCCGGCACCGGGCCCTGACCACCTGCCTGGGCGCGCTCACGGCCTGGCTGATCGGCCGCTTCACGCCGGGCACCGCCCGTCGCTCCGGCACCATGGCGCTGTGCGGGGTGGTGGGCACCCAGCTCGTGCAGACGCTCCTCGACCGGCGGGACAGCCGCCTGGTGCAGATCACCTCGCTGGGCTCCGCGCTGGCCCTGGTGGCCGTGGTCCAGACCCCGGGCATCAGCCGGGTCTTCGGCTGCACCCCGCTCGGCCCGGTCGCCTGGGCGGGTGTCGTGGCCGCGATCGCCCTCGCCCTGGCGGGCCAGCGCGCCCTGCCGGGGCTGGAACGGGCCGTCGTGCGGCTGCTGCCGGACTGAAGCGCGTCGCCGGGCCGGGGGGGGGCGGCCCGGCGTACCGGCTCAGACCGAACGGTGGTACTGGTCCGGGACCCGGACCTGAGCCTCCAGCTCACGTGCCGCGTGACGGGCCCAGGACGGGTTGCGCAGCAGTTCCCGGCCGAGCAGGACCGCGTCCGCCTCGCCGTTCGCCACGATCTTCTCGGCCTGCCCGGGCTCGGTGATCAGGCCCACCGCGGCGACCGGCATCGGCGTCTCGGCCTTCACCCGGGCGGCGAACGGGACCTGGTAGCCCGGCCCGGTGGGGATGCTGACGCCGGCGGCGTTCCCGCCGGTGGAGACGTCGAGCAGGTCGACGCCGTGGGCGTGCAGGTCGCGGGCGAGGCGGACCGTGTCCTCGGGGGTCCAGCCGCCGTCCTGGAGCCAGTCGGTGGCCGAGACGCGGAAGAAGACCGGCTTGTCCGCGGGCCACACCTCCCGTACGGCGTCCACGACCTCGAGGGCGAACCGGGTGCGGTTCTCGTACGAGCCGCCGTAGGCGTCGGTGCGGTGGTTGGAGTGCGGGGAGAGGAACTCGTTGACGAGATAGCCGTGGGCACCGTGGATCTCGACGGCCTGGAACCCCGCGGCGAGCGCCCGGCGCGCGGCGGCGGCGAACTGCCCGGTGATCTCGGCGATCTGGTCCGCCGTCAACTCGGTCGGCACCGGGTGGCGTGCGTCGAACGGCAGCGGGCTCGGGGCGAGCGGCTGCCAGCCGTGCGCCTCGGGCCCGACGGGCGCACCGCCCTTCCACGGCCGGTCGGTGGACGCCTTGCGGCCGCTGTGGCCGATCTGGACCGCCGGCACGGTGCCCTGTGCGGTGAGGAAGCGGGTGATCCGGCGGAAGGCCTCCACCTGGGTGTCGTTCCACAGCCCGAGGTCGTACGGGGAGATCCGGCCCTCGGGCGATACCGCGGTGGCCTCCACCACGATCAGGCCGGTGCCGCCGGCGGCCCGCGCCGCGTAGTGCGCGAAGTGCCAGTCGTTCGGAGCGCCGGCGAGCGGGCCCTCCGGGTCGGCCGAGTACTGGCACATCGGGGGCATCCACACCCGGTTCGGGATGGTCACTTCGCGCAGGGTGATGGGCTCGAAGAGCGCACTCACGACGGACTCCATTCGTCACGGACCGCTGATCGGTTCGTACGGTACCCCTCGTACTACGATGGATGTCAAACTACGATGGATCTCGTACAATGCGGGCAGTCGAGCATCTTGTGAGGAAGGGGCAGTCGCCGTGACCGACACCGCCACCGCCGGCCGCGCGCTGCCGCATCCGGCGCGGGAGCAGATCCGGCTGGAGTCCGTGCTGCACGCGCTCTCCGATCCGATGCGGCTCCGGATCGTGCGCGAACTCGCGGTGCAGGGAACTGAGTTGTCCTGTTCGCAGTTCGACCTGCCGGTCACCAAGTCCACCAGTACGCACCACTTCCGGGTGCTGCGGGAGAGCGGGGTCATCCGGCAGGTCTACCGGGGCACGGCCAAGATGAACGGCCTGCGCCGCGACGATCTGGACGGCCTCTTCCCGGGGCTGCTCGACAGCCTCCTCACCGCCGCCGACCGTCAGTCCGGCCGGCTCCGCGCCGACGGCTGAACCGCGCCCCACCGCGAGGTGGTCCAAGAGCGGGCACGTGCTCGCGACGTACGCGGGCGGTCGCCGTGCCGTCGACCGTGGGCGGCGAGGCCGCAGGCGCCTCGAACAGGGCGGGGACAGCCGCGCTACGACAGCACCCGCGCCGCTCCCAGCAGCGCGTCCCAGTCGGAGAGCTTGACCACGCCCCGCCCCAGCCGCGCCCCGAGCTCGGTCTCCGCCCGCTCGATCGCCAGCCAGCCGTCCCAGGGCACGGGCTCGACGCCCGCCGCCCGCAGGGCCGCGACCGGTTCCTCCGGCAGGACCGCGCGGCCGAGCGCGGGAACGTCCGCGAGCAGCGAGGTCACCGTCTCCTTGGCGCAGGGCCGGTTGGTGCCGATGACCCCGGTCGGGCCGCGCTTGATCCAGCCGGCGACGTACTCGCCGGGGCAGGGGACGCCGTCGCGCAGCACCCGGCCCTCCTGGTGCGGGACGGTGCCGCTCGCCGGGTCGAACGGCAGGCCCTCCAGCGGCACTCCGCGGTAGCCCACCGAGCGCAGGACCAACTGGGCGGGCACGTCCTCGTACCGGCCCGTGCCGGTCATGCCGCCGGTGCCGTCCGGGGCCGTCCGCTCGAAGCGCACGGCACCCACCCGGCCGCCGTCGGCGAGCAGCTCCACCGGCCGCAGGAAGAAACGCAGCCGGATCCGCCGCGCGGCGGCCACCGCGGGAGGCCGTGCCGCCCAGTCGCGCAGCACCTCCACGTTGCGGCGCGGCCCCGTCGGCAGCGCGCCGGGATCGGCCGGATCGAGCGCCAGCTCGGCCTTGTCCACGATCACGTCGGTGTCCGGCAGCCCGCCCAGCTCACGCAGCTCCTTGGTGGTGAAACGGGCCTGTGCCGGGCCGCGCCGGCCCACCATCTGCACCTCGGTGAGCCCGCTCGCCGCCAGCGTGTCCAGCGCGGCCTGCGGGATGTCCGTCGGCCGCAGCTCCGCCGCACCCCGGACCAGCATCCGGGTGACGTCCACCGCGACGTTGCCCACCCCGATGACGACCGCCGTGCGCACTCCGCGCAGGAAGCCCGCGTCGGCCGCGTCCGGGTGCGCGCTGTACCAGGACACGAACTCGGTCGCCGACCAGCTGCCCGCCAGGTCCTCGCCGGGGATCCCCAGCCGGCGGTCGGTGGCCGCGCCCACGCAGTACACCACCGCGTGGTAGAGCTCCCTGAGCCGCCGTGCCGGCAGTCCGCCGGGGCCGCCCACCCGGACCCCGCCGAGGAACCGCACCCGCTCGTGCTCCAGCACCGTCCGCAGACTGCCCTGGAGCGACTTGATCTTCTCGTGGTCCGGGGCGACGCCGTAGCGGACCAGGCCGTACGGACACGGCAGCCGGTCCAGGACGTCCACCCGGACCTCCGGATCACGCTGAACGAGGCTCTGGGCGGTGTAACACCCACTCGGCCCGGAACCGACGACGGCGACACGCAGCACAGCGGTGCTCCTCGCCCGAAGGAGGATGTGCGGACGGCTCCAGCATGGCACCGTGCGGGCCCCGGGGGCAGGGGCCGGTGGGGTGACCCGGGTGCGTGTCCATGCGTACGGGTGTGGTCACGACGTTACGTTGCGTGGGTGCCAGAAGCATCCTTTCTTGATCTTTCTGATCGGCACGCGGAGGATGGCGCGGTCTCCGTGTGGCCCGCGTGGCAGGTGCGGGAGCACGACGGCGTCACGTCCTGGTTCCAGGTCCGGCTGGCCTTCTCCGACGGGGCCCGGGTCGACGCCCTTGCCGTGGTGAGCGCGGGGCGTGTCTCCATCGAGGACGTCCAGGCCGAGCCGGCCCTGTCCCTCGCCGACCTGACGGCGCTCGCCGACTGGATCGAGGGGCCGCTGTTCGCGGCGTGCGGCGTGGAGACCGGTGCGGGCAGGGCGCGTGACGTGGAGCGCGAAACTCGCGTGGCCTTCGGCGTGCTCGTTGACGCGGGCGTGGCACGCGAGGCGGACGCCGGTGACTACCCGGCGTCCGGTGCGCACGCCGGTGGTGGCTTGGCGTCCGGTGTGGACGCCGGCGCTCATGTTGCTTGCGATGTGCTCGCGGAAGCCGACGTGGCACGCGGTGTGGGCGCGGACGGGGGCGGAGCGGGTGACGGCGTGGACCCGAACGGCGGGCCCCCGGCGACCGGGGAACCCCGGCCCGACGCCGGCCCACCCGACGCCGGCCCACCCGTCACCGGGCCACCCGTCGCGGGCCGTGCCCGGCCGCCCTGGCCGCGGGGCACCGAGGGCCGCCGGCTCGTCGCGCGGGAGTACCGCGCGGCGCAGGACGCGGGCGCCGACCCGGTGCTCGCCGTGATGAACGCGACCGGACGCGGTCGCCGGCGCGCCCTGCGGCTGATCGCCCAGGCACGGGACGCGGGCCTCCTCGCACCCCGCCACGCCCGGCGCTGACCGAGCGGCCGGACCGCGTCAGGGAGTGCCGGGCCGCTCCTCCGTGGCGAAGAACCGGGACACGTCCCCCTGCTCCGCCCCGCGCTCCGCCTCGACCTCCGGGGGCACACCCATGTCCCACTCGAGCCCGTACCGCCGGAACAGCTCCGTCCGCAGCACCGGCACGGGCATGGGCACCCCCGGCACCAGCGCCGCGTACACCGCGCCCATCAGCAGGGCCCGCAGCATCGGGTAGTCGGCCGAGACGTTCTGCGCCCCGTACCGGGCGACGGTGTCGCCGAGCAGCTCCGCCAGCCGGCGCTGCTCCGGGCACTGCACGAAGCCCTCGGCCTGGAGCAGGCCCGCCATGTGCTGGCGCATCAGCACGGGCCGGTCCCGGGCGAGGCCCAGGATCGCGTCGATGGCCCGGGCCAGCCGCTCCCGGCCGTCCTGCGTGCGCGGCTCCCGCTCCAGCGCCTCCTCCAGCGTCCGGTGCATCAGCCGGTGCACGGCGGACTGCACCAACTGGCGCTTGCCGGGGAAGTAGTACGACACCAGACCGCGCGCCGAACCGGCCCGGTCCGCGATGTCGCCCAGCGTCGTGGCCTCGAACCCGTGCTCGCCGACCAGTTCCACGGCGGCCTGCAGCAGCCGCTCCCGGGAACGCCGCCGCAATTCTTCATTGACCGAGGCGCTGCGCGGGGACATCCTGTAACTCCTGCGTTGACTGGCTGCCAGCCAACTATACTCAACGCAGCGGGTGCCCCCATGCCTGGGGGCCGCCCGGAACAGCCGTCCGTCTGGGGCGACGCGGGGGATCGTCTCAGACGGGCGGTGCGGTGCACCCGCTCGTGGCCGGTGCTCAGCCCACGAGATCCAGTACCGGCAGCAGCGCGTCGGGGCGCTGGGGCGCCGGCAGGTGGTCCACGAAGTGCACCCGGCAGCCGAGCGCGGCGGCGCCGCCGTCCGCCACCCGGTTGTCGCCGACCATCAGCACCCGCCGCGGATCGGCGCCGAGCGCCTCGCAGGCGACCGCGAACAGCCGCGGATCCGGCTTCTGCACCCCGTGTTCGTACGACAGCACGTACGCGTCCACGTACGCGTCGAGCCCGTGCTCCCGGAAGACCGGGCGCGGGTCCCAGCCGATGTTGCTGACCACCCCGACGCCGGTCCCGCGCTCGCGCAGGGTGCGCAGCACCTCCTCGGCGTCGGGATAGGGGGTCCAGGCGGCGGGGGACATGTGCCGTTCGTACAGGGCGTCGTGCAGGCGTGGATCCGGCAGCGGCACCCGGCGGGACAGGCCCGTGTAGGCGGCCCGGTGCAGCTCCGCGCTCTCGTCCCGCACCGCCCAGAGCGCCGCGAGGTCCGCCGGCAGCTCCACCGGCTCCGCACCGCCCGGCTGTGCGCCGGCCGCCTCAAGGGCCCGCGCGGTGCGGGTCAGTTCGGATTCGGACAGCGGGTGACCGGTCTCGTCCAGCACCGCACGCAGCCATGACTCGGCGGACTCGGTGCGGAACAGGGTCCCGGAGAAGTCGAACAGCACGGCGGTCATGCGCCCGGACTCCGCCGGCCGTGCGACGGCCACACCCGGCCGTCGCGCGGCCACTCGTGGACGGTCACCGCCGCCGCGACCAGCGCCGCGCCGGCCAGCCACCCGCCCAGCACGTCCGAGGGCCAGTGGACGCCCAGCCACACCCGGGTGACACCCACGCCCAGCACCGAGACGAGTGCCGCCGTCACCGCGGTGCGCCACAGGGCGGGGCGTGGGCCGTGCCGGTGCAGCAGCCACAGCAGCAGGCCGCAGACGACGGTGGCGGTCATCGCGTGACCGGACGGGAAGGCCGCGTAGTGCGCGGAGTCGACCGGGTTCGGCCAGACCGGGCGGGGCCGGCCGACGGCGGACTTCACGGCCTGCTGCACGAGCGTGGCCGCCGCGCAGGTGATCGCCAGCCACAGCGCGGTCCACCAGGCCGCGCGCCGCCAGACCAGCCACACCGCCGCCGCCGCGCAGACCAGACGCATGGTGGTCGGGTCCCACACCCAGTCCGTCAGCACCCGGAAGACGGGCGTCACCTCGTGGTCGCCGACCGCCCAGCGGTGGGTGGTGCGGGAGATGTCGCCGTCCACGGTGATCAAGGGGTGCCAGCGCAGGGCGACGAGCACCAGCAGCACCAGGAAGCAGGCGCCGAGCGCGGCGGCCAGACGGGCGGCTCTGCGGAGCGTCGTCGGTGGCTCGGCGACGGGGGGCGACGGGGGAGCGGAGGGGCGATGGCGCATGCCGTGATCCTTGTGCAACCGAGGCGCCGTGGCCAAGTCCCCACTGGGCAGGGGGGCGCCGCCACCACGGTGCCGTCGGGTGGGGCCCGTAGGGCGGACGCATCGGTCCGGCGCCGGTGGCCCGTGCATCGGCGCCCTCGGCAACGGGGCTCCGGGCACCGGCGCGGGGCAGGGGTGTCGCGACCACGGTGCCGTCGGGTGGGCCCCGCAGGGTGGACGGCATCGGTCCGGCGCCGGCGGCCCGTGCAACGACGCCCTCGACGACGGGCCGAGGGCACCGGCGAGGGCCGCCGGTCAGCCCCGTCGGCGCAGGGCCGTCAGCCGCCGCACACGGGGCGGCACCGGAGCCTGTGGAACGGCATCGGGACGGTCGACGGCGACCGGTGGCGACCGTCCCGTGCGGCAGCCGGTCGTGTCGGGCCCGCGCCTGTCCTCTCGTTGCCGAGCAGCCGGGACGCCGGGCCGGGCGATCACCGGACATCGGGGCGGCCGCCGTCCGTCTCCCCGCCCGGCGGCAGCGGTGTGCCCACCTGTTGTTCGGCGTGACGTGCCCGTACGGCCTCCCCGGCGGCACGGCCGGGCCGCACAGGGCCGCGGGGGCCGTCCCTGGCCGGGTTTCCGGGTTCCGGGTTCCCGACGGTGCCGCGAGGGTGCGCGTTCCTGACGCTGACGCTGACGCGGGCGTGCGCCTCGCCGAGCCCGTCGTCACATCGTCAGCAGCATCGCCACCATGCCGATCCCCATCGACAGCCGGCAGGCCCGGGCCAGCTCGGGGCGGTCGCCCCAGTGTGCCGGGCCGCCCCCGCCCGTGGGGCCTGTTCCGCCGGCCGGGGCGGGGGCCGGCACCAGCCGGGCGCCGGAGAACAGCACGTACCCCGCGAAGTACAGCAGCAGGGCGCCGGTGAGCAGCGGCACGCCGGTGCCGCCGTGCCCGTGGTGGGCGGCGTGCGGGGACACGGCCATCGCCACCGCCATGTAGACCATCGCGGCGCTGCCCACCAGGTGGTGCAGATGGTGCGGGGCACCGCGCGCGGCCCACAGCGCGCGCAGGGCCGCCGCGCCGAACACCGCCGCGTACACCGGCCACGCCCATCCCGGCGGCGTGAACACCGCCGCCGGGACGGCCATCGCGGCCATGCCGAAGCCCATCAGCGCCTCGCCGCCCGCGGCCCGGCGCTGCTCCTCGACACCGCTGCGCATCCGCAGCAGGCAGTAGGCCCCGGTCAGCGCGCACAGCGCGACCAGCAGCCAGGCGATCGACACCGGTCCGTGCACGCGCACCTCCACGCTCGACGGTCGGTCGAGGGTGCGATGCCCACCGCCGGCGGAGCGCACGCGAGCGCAAGGAGGTACACGGGGAGCATGCGGGGGAGCACGGTAGGTGACCAGGCCCTCCCTGAACTATTTTACAGATAAAACACATGCTAAATTTATGGGTATGAGCAGTGCGACCCCCCACCGTCTTCCCCTCGCGACGACCCTCCGCCTCGGGCGCCCCTCCGACATCTGGTTCAAGCCCGCGCTGAGCGTGGTGGCCGCGGTCGCCCCGCCCAACCTCACCCTGCTCGCCCTCGGCCGCCTCGACCTCGCCATGTACACGATGGCCGGCTCCCTGTGCGCGCTCTACGGCCACAACCGGCCCTACGCCGCCCGGGCCCGCACGCTCCTCTGGGTCGTGCTCGGCATGGTCGGCGGTCTCGCCGTCTCCCTGCTCGCCGCCGCGCTCACCACGAACGCCGTCGTCCTCGTCACCGTCGGCGCCGTCCTCGCGGCGGCCCAGAAGACCGTGTGCGACGCCACCCGGATCGGACCGCCCGGCAACGTGGTCCTCACCTTCATCAGCTCCGCCTCGCTGTTCGCGCCGCAGACCCCCGGCCAGGTCCCCGGCCACCTCGGCCTCGCCCTGGCCGCCGGCGCCTGGGCCTGGCTGGTCGGCATGGCCCCCGGGCTGCTCCGCCCGCACGGCCCCGAGCGCCGCGCCACCGCCCAGGCCCTGAACGCCGCCGCCGCGTACGCCGAGACGCGCGGCACCGCCGACGGCCACGCCCGGGCCCGCGCCGCGACCGCCGCCGCGATCCACGCCGCCTGGCAGTCGCTGCTCGCCGCCGGCGCCCGCCCCGACCGCACCCGGCGCGCCCTCGAAGAGCTCGTCGTCCGCGCCGAGGTCGCCCTGGCCGCGCCCGCCGACACCGACCCCGTCCGGCTGCGCGCCTGGGCCCGCGACCTGCGCGGCACCGGCCGTGTCCCGCGCGTCGAGACGCCGCGCGAGTCCGCCGACGAACTCCTCGGTCTGGCCGCCGAACAGGCCCTGCCCGCCCGCTCGCCGTGGCACCGCCTGGCCCCCCTCGCCCCGCTCGCCGTGCGCACCGCGCTCGGCTGCGCCCTCGCCGGATACGCCGCCCTCGCGCTCGGCGTCGGCCGCCCCTACTGGGCGCTGGTCACCGCGGCCTCGCTCTACCAGGCCAACGTCACCCTCACCTGGAGCCGGGGCGTCCAGCGGGTCGTCGGTAACCTTCTCGGCGTCCTGCTCTTCGCCGCGCTCGCCCCGCTCGCCCACCTGCACCCCGCCGCCCTGGTGCTGTGCTGCATCGCCCTCAACTTCGGCGCCGAGGCGCTGATCGGCCGCAACTACTGGCTGGGCACCGTCTGCGTCACCCCGATGGCCCTGCTCATCACGGAGTTCGCCCGCACCCAGGACGCGACCGAGCTGATCACCGACCGGATCGTGGACACCCTCGTCGGCGCCCTGGTCGGCTTCGTCGCCGCCGTCGCCGTCACCAACCGCCGCGCGGGCGACCGCCTGGAGCACGCCCTGACCGCGGCGGAACGGGCCCGCGAGCACGCCGCCCGCCTGCTCGCCGAGCCGCAGGCCGAGCCCCGCGCGCTGGAGTCCGCCCGCCGTACGCTGGCCGCCGCCCTCGTCGATCTGCGCGCCACGGCCGACGCCGCGGCCGGCGAGTGGTGGCAGCGCGCCCTGCCCGAGGAACGGCTCGTGCTCACCGAGCAGGCCGGACACCGTACGCTCGCGGCGACGGTACGGCGGCAGGGCCTCGTGCCGCAGGACCCGGACAGCCACCAGGCCCCGGGCCGTGACCAGGACCGCGACCGGGTCCAGGGCCCGGGCAGGACGACGGAGGACATACGGCCATGACGGCGACGAACGGCGGACCGACGCCCGGAAGCGACGCGACCGGCACCCGCCCCCGGGCCGGCACCGACCCCGCGCGCGGCGACACCGTCTCCGCCGTCGTCAGCCAGTGGCGGGCCGTCCACCCCGAGCTGGACACCGGGCCGATGCAGGTCATCGGCCGAATCAACCGCTGCGCCGCCCTGCTCCAGCAGGCCGAGGACGCCCCGCTGCGCCGGGCCGGCCTGAGCCGCGCCGAGTTCGACCTGCTCGGCGCGCTCCGCCGCACCGGACACGAGCTGACCCCGGGCGAGCTGGCCCGGGAGACCTTCTCCTCCGGAGCCGCCGTCACCAAGCGGATCAAGCAGCTGACCGAGCGCGGCCTGGTCGAACGGCGCGGCGACACCCGCGACCGCCGCGTGGCCCACGTCCGCCTCACCGACACCGGCCGTGACCTGGTCGACGGCATCCTCCCCGAACAACTCGCCTACGAGACGGCCGTCCTGTCCGTCCTCGACCCGGCCGGACAGGGTGAACTCGCGGGCCTGCTCGCCGAGTTGCTCAGCCGCCTGGAGGGCCGGGCGAGCGGCCTGCGGGCGTAGCCGGGCCGGCCGCCGCGCTTCCGCCCCGGCGTGCCTCTCGGCCCCGGGCGTACCACGGCGTGTTCCAATCGGGCATGGCATCGTCCTGGAGCGGTGAACGGGTACGCCTGCGGGCCATCGAGCCCGGCGACTGGACGGCGTTCGCGCGCCTCGCCGACGACGGGCGGCGCGTAGGCCGGCTGGACCTGCCCCGGTCCGCCGAGAGCTACCGTGCGTGGGCGCAGGAGCAGGCCGTCGCCGGGTGCGACGGCGACCGCTTCCGGCTGGCGGTCGAGACGACGGCCGGGCAGGAGCTGGTCGGCACGGTCGCCTCGCACCGCACCGGCCGTCACTCGGGCTGGTTCGAGTTCGATGTCGCGATCGGCGCCGAGCACCGGCGCAGGGGCTACGCCGCGGAAGCCCTGGCGCTGCTGCTGCGCTTCATGTTCGAGGAACGGCGCTATCACAAGTGCATGGCGGTGATCCACGCCCGCAACGAGGCGTCGCTGGCACTCACCCGCCGGCTCGGCTTCACCGAGGAGGGGCGGTTGCGGGACCACGTCTTCTTCGCCGGCCGGTACCACGACCTCGTCGTGCTGGGCCTGCTCGCCGACGAGTTCGGCCGGCGGCGCACGACGAGCGGACCGTGACGAGCGGGCCGGTCACCCGGGGCGGGACCGCCCCGGGTCCCGAGGGGTGGCACGCAGGCGCAGGCCGGGGGTCGCCAGACCTTCGAACGTGGTGACGCGGAAACCGGGTTCCGGTCCGGACGGCTCGCTCAAGCGGTGGCAGCGGGCCGTGTGCGCGGTCAGGAGCGTCAGCATCGCCATGGCGAGTGCGGCTCCCTCGCAGCCGTGCGGCCCGGTGCCGAAGGAGAGGAAGGGCCCGGGGTCGGCCGGCGCGCCCGAACCGTCGAGCCAGCGCTCGGGCCGGAACCGGTCCGGCTCGGCGTGTTCCCGTGCGTCCCGGTGCGCGGTGTAGGGGCAGACCAGAACGGTGGACCCGGCGTCGAGGGCGTAGCCGGCGAGCTCGGTCCGCCGTGCGGTCCGCCGGGTCAGCAGCCAGCTCGGGGGGTAGAGCCGGAGCACCTCGCGTACCAGTGCCTGGGTGTACCGCAGGTCGTCCAGGTGGGCGCTGGTCGTCGCGGCGGGGTCGGCGGGCAGCGAGGCGGCTTCGGCCGCGACGCGGTCCGCCGCCCGCGGGTGCCGGGCCAGGTGGAGCAGGATCCACCCGGCCGCCCGGGTGGGCGCCTCGAAGGTGGCGACGGTGATTCCGGGAAGGGTGTCGAGGACGGCCTCCTCCGGCAGCGGGCCGTGGCGCGAGGAGGGCTGGAGCATCTGCCCGAGCACGTCGTCGCCGAGCCGGCCCGACGCGAGGCGCCGGCGGACGATGGGCCGCAAGGCGTCGGTGAAGGCGGCCTGTTGCCGTGTGCGGAACCGCCGTGCCGGTGTGGGAACCCACCGCGGCCACTCCCAGCGGGAGGGGCGTACGAGCACTTCCCGGGCCAGGAAGAGCCGTGCGGCGAACGGCAGCAGGGCCGGAGCGTCCTCGGAGAAGAGGTAGCGGACACCGATCTCCGCGAGGGCGTGCCGGGCCGCGGGCAGGACCTCCACGTCCTGGCCGGCCGGCCACTGGTCGGCGAAGAGCGCGGCTCCGGCCGCGATCTCGCCGACCCGGGCCGCGACCGCCTGCGCGCGCAGTCCGCGCATACGGGCGGCGTGGGCGTGCAGACGCTCCTGAGCCGTCGGCGCCCCGTTCGACCCCTTCAGCGGCGGGAAGAGCGGCGAGGGCGCCTTGGGGAAGTCCTCCGCGCGGCGCAGCACGGCCTCGCACGGTCCGGCCGTGGCGGCCACGTAGACACCCGGCTCCAGTTGCCAGACGTCTCCGCACTCGTCGAGGCCACGGCGTGCCTCCGCCAGCCGGTCGCGGCTCCAGGCGGCGAAGCCGCCTCCGGGCAGCCGCGGTGGCTCGATCATCCGGCCCATGAGATCGTCCCCGACCTTCGTACCTGTCCAGGCCGATGCCCTCGGCAGTACGGCTCACAGCCGACGGGCGCCCGGGGCGCCCGCCGGGATTGCCCTCAGACTCAGTCGCCGGCGTACGCGTCCCACTCGTGGGATCCGTACGCACCGTAGCGGCGGGTGAAGGACAGCTTGCCGAGCAGCTTGGCGATCATGATGTGCTCCTCTCGCCTGTCTGGGCCCGTCCAGCCGGGGAGTCCGATGAACCCACCAGCACCAGATGGCACAATCGCCATCTTTCCAGCACATGCCGCATATGTCATATCCGCAGGGCACGTGCACCGGCCCGGCCGGAGGCTAGATTCCCGGCCGGTGCCGCAGGGGGTGGTCCGGCGGGATCTCCACCAGGACGATCGGGGTGCCGTCCGGGTCGGCGATCCACATCTCGACCAGGCCCCACGGCTCCCGCACCGGGGGCCGGACGATCTCGACGCCGCGCGCCCGCAGCTCCTCGCCCGCGGCCTGCACGTCCTCGACCTGCAACCAGAGCCGCACCGCGGGCGCGGACGGGCCCTCGGACCGGCCGGACACCTCCAGGAAACCGCCGCCGAGGAAGTAGACCGTGCCGCGCTCGGGGCCGGTACCGAACTCGCGGTAGACGGACAGCCCCAGCCGCTCGCCGTAGAAGGCGCGGGAGCGCTCGGGGTCGGTGGGCCGGAGCAGGATCCGGCTGCTGAGTACATGCACCATGCGGGGGGAGCCTAGCGGCAGGGTTACCCTCGTCCCTGGCTCAGCCACGCCCGAGATCGGAGACCGCAGCCATGGACGCCACCGCCACCGGACTCACCTTCCGGGACGCCACCGACGCCGACGTCGACGCCCTCGTGGCACTGGTCGAGTCGGCGTACCGGGGGGACGCCAGCCGGTCGGGGTGGACCACCGAGGCGGACCTCCTGGAGGGTCAGCGGACCGACCCGCAGGGCGTGCTCGAGGTGATCAAGGCCCCCGGCAGCCGGCTGCTGACCGCCGAGCGGGACGGTCGTGTGGTCGCCTGCTGCCAGCTGGAACACCGGGGCGACCACGCCTACTTCGGCATGTTCGCGGTCAGCCCCACCCAGCAGGGCGCGGGCCTCGGCAAGGTCGTCATGGCGGAGGCGGAGCGCCTGGCCAGGCAGACCTGGGGGGTCACCGAGATGCAGATGACGGTGATCTCCCAGCGGGAGGACCTGATCGCCTGGTACGAGCGCCGCGGTTACCGCCGTACGGGCCGGACGCAGCCGTTCCCGTACGGCGACGAGCGCTTCGGCATCCCGCTCCGCTCGGACCTGCGGTTCGAGCTGCTGGTCAAGCCGCTGGTGTGAGGTCACGGCAGGCGTCCGGGCACGGGCCCGGACGCCCGGGTCAGGCGGTGAACCGGCCCGTGCGCTTGATCTCGGGGTAGTCGGTCGTCGCCCCGTCCAGCTCCAGGGCGCGGACCAGCCGCAGCTGGTCCTGCGTGTTGACCACCCAGCCGATGATCCGCAGCCCGGACGCGCGCGCGTGCTCGACGATCTCCAGGGTGAGCCGGCGGATGTCGAGGCACACCGTGGCGGCACCCACGGCCACGGCGCGGTCCACCACGTCGGTGCCGTACCGGCTCGCGACCAGCGCGGTGCGCACGCCCGGCACCAGCCGCGCGATCTCGGCGACCGCCTCGTCGTCGAACGACGACACCTCGACCCGCGCGGTCAGATCCCGCGCGCGCATCACCTCGGCCAGCGCCCGCGCCGCGGCCACGTCCTTGATTCCGGCCAGCAACGGGGTGCCGACCGCTTCCAGGACCTCCTCGAACACCGGCACCCGCTCCCCGCGGCCCGCGTCCAGGGCGCGCAGCTCCGCGAGCGTCTTCTCGGCGACCGGCCCCGAGCCGTCGGTCGTCCGGTCCACCTCCGCGTCGTGCATGACGACTAGGGCGCCGTCCTTGCTGAGATGCAGATCGAGTGCGATCAGGTCCAGGCCGGCCTGCTGCGCGGCGACGAAGGAACGGAGGGTGTTCTCGGGCTCGACGCCCATGACTCCGCGATGTCCGATGGTAAGGAAGTTCACGGTCAACTCGCTTCCGTCGACGGCGGCTCGGCGACGCGCGGACCGACGGCCCCCGTACCGGACGTCGTCGTCCACGCGGCAGGCTCGCAGCCTAGTGGCCGGGCCGCGCGTTGAACCCGTGGCTGCACCGGGGCTTCCGGCTCCCGGACGGCCGCCCGTCGGCCGGTACCTATCGGACCATGGCCGCCCCCGGCTCGCATGTTGTCGCGGAAGTGAGCGTCGTCACGGTTTGCCGCAGGAAAAATGTCGGTGACCAAGGGGATGGACAGAATAATTTCCCGAATCTGCTCTTGCTGAGAGAAACCGGGTATGCATACGGTGTCTGCACGCGAGGTTCTCCTGTGGAGGATGGGACATGACGGAAATTCTTGTGCAGTCGGGTGTGGAGGAGCAGGTTTCTCCGCTGACCAGGGTGGTGGAGCACCCGGCCTGGCCCGTGCTCAAGGATGCCGTGGAGCAGATCCGGCCATGGCAGTCGAAGGACGGATCGATCGACTTCGACGCCGAGGGCTCCCCGGAGCGGGCCGACGCCGCGGCGGCCGTCGAGCGTGTCGCCGACGCGGTCGAGCGGCTCTCCCCGCTCCTCCCGCACGACGCCGCCTACCACGAGGCGCTGGTGAGGGACCTGCGCCGCTGGGCCGAAGGCGGCTTCCAGGTCCCGGACTTCCTGGACTCCCTGCTGGCCTTCAACCCGGCCGCGAACCGCGCCGACGGCCTGCAGCACCTGGTCGTCTTCCCGATGTACACGCAGAACGGCAACCCGGACCGCAACCTGGAGGCGGTCGTGCTGCGCATGGTCTGGCCGGACTGGCTGGCCGAGCTGGAGCGCACCCGGTACGACAACCCGCTCTTCTGCGGCATCACCTTCGAGGACTTCACCTCGGGCTACGACACCAACTCCGCCGTGCTCTTCCCGGAGACGATCGCCGTGCGCGAGGCGCCGGAACGTTTCTCCTGGGGTGGCATCTTCTGTGACCGCGAGGCCGCCCGCTTCCGCCGCGTGACCGAGGCCGCCGTCGACCTCCTGGGCCTGGAGCTGCCCGAGGACATCGCCGCGATGGTCCACGACCAGAAGCGCTGCGAAGAGGCCTTCGTGCTCTGGGACATGGTCCACGACCGCACCCACAGCCACGGCGACCTGCCGTTCGACCCGTTCATGATCAAGCAGCGCCAGCCGTTCTGGATGTACGGCCTGGAGGAGCTGCGCTGTGACCTCACCGCCTTCAAGGAGGCCGTGAAGCTCCAGGCGGACGGCGTCCCGCAGGCCCGCGACGTGCAGTACGCGGTCCTCTTCGACCGGATGTTCCGCTTCCCGGTCACCGGCGACCGCAACCGCAACTACGACGGCCTCGGCGGCCAGCTGCTCTTCGCCTACCTGCACAAGCACGACGTCGTCCGCTGGACCGACAACAAGCTCTCCATCGACTGGGAGCGCGCCCCGCAGGTCACCAACCAGCTGTGCGCCGAGATAGAGAAGCTCTACCGGGACGGCATCGACCGCCCGAAGCTGGTGCACTGGTTCGCCGGCTACCAGCTGGTCTCCACCTACCTCGCCCCGCACCCCGGCTCCCGGTGGGCCAAGGGCCCGGACGCCCTGGACCTGACCCAGCCCCCGCGCAAGCTCGTGGACGACGTGCTTCCGGACGAGTTTCCGCTGAGCATGTTCTATGAGGCCCTGTCCAAGAAGCTGAAGAATGTGATCGCCTCCACCAAGGGCATCACGGCGGACACCGCCGAGCGGATCGCCGCGTGAGCGACCGCGTCGTCCGGAACACTGCTTCAGAGGGGAAGAACATGGGGAACGGGACGAACGGACCGCTCAGCGGCGCGGTGATCGCGGTGGCCGGTGCGGGCGGACCCGCCGGGCGCGCGGCGCTGCTGCGGCTCGCCGAGGCCGGGGCGACCGTCGTCGGGGCGGACAACGACCCGCAGCGGCTGTCCGAGGCCGTCGACGCGGCCCGGTACGCCTCCGGTGGCGCGACCGTCACCGGTGACACGGTGGACCTGCTCGACCTGCAGTCCACCCGGGAGTGGGCCGCGCACATCGAGAAGGACTTCGGCCGGGTCGACGGGCTCGTGCACCTGGTGGGCGGCTGGCGCGGCAGCGAGACGTTCACCAAGACCAGCCTGGACGACTGGGACTTCCTGGAGCTGCTGCTCGTCAAGACCGTGCAGCACACCTCCCTCGCCTTCCACGAGGCGCTGCAGCGCAGCGAGCGCGGCCGGTACGTGCTGATCAGCGCGGCCGGTGCGTCGAAGCCGACCGCCGGCAACGCCGCGTACTCCGCGGCCAAGGCCGCCGCCGAGGCGTGGACGCTGGCCCTGGCCGACTACTTCCGCAAGGCGGGCGGCGCCGAGGGGCCGACGTCCGCGGCTACCATCCTGGTGGTGAAGGCGCTGGTGCACGACGCGATGCGCGCCGAACGCCCCAACGCGAAGTTCGCGGGCTTCACGGACGTCAAGGACCTGGCCGAGGCCGTCGTGGACGTCTGGAGCAAGCCCGCCGCGGAAGTGAACGGAAACCGTCTGTGGCTGACCGAGAAGCCGTGAACCCTCCGAAGACCGACGCGCGTCGCCACCACGACCCGCAGGTCCGCGGTTTCGCCAGTGACAACTACGCCGGAGCGCACCCGGAGGTGCTGGCCGCCCTGGCCCTGGCGAACGGCGGCCACCAGGTGGCGTACGGCGAGGACGACTACACCGAGAACCTCCAGCGGATCATCCGGAGCCACTTCGGGGCCACCGCCGAGGCCTTCCCGGTCTTCAACGGCACCGGCGCGAACGTGGTCGCGCTCCAGGCGGTCACGGACCGCTGGGGCGCGGTGATCTGCGCCGAGAGCGCGCACATCAACGTGGACGAGGGCGGTGCGCCCGAGCGCATGGGCGGGCTCAAGCTGCTCACCGTGCCGACGCCGGACGGCAAGCTCACGCCCGAGCTGATCGACCGGCAGGCCTGGGGCTGGGAGGACGAGCACCGGGCGATGCCCCAGGTGGTGTCGATCACCCAGAGCACCGAGCTGGGCACCCTCTACACGCCCGAGGAGATCCGCGCGATCTGCGAGCACGCCCACGCCCACGGCATGAAGGTGCACCTGGACGGCTCCCGGATAGCCAACGCGGCCGCCTCCCTGGACGTGCCCATGCGGACGTTCACCAACGCGGTCGGCGTCGACATCCTCTCCCTCGGCGGCACGAAGAACGGCGCCGTGTTCGGCGAGGCGGTCGTCGTGCTCAACCCCGGCGCGGTGCGGCAGATGAAGCACCTGCGCAAGATGTCGATGCAACTGGCCTCCAAGATGCGTTTCGTCTCCGTGCAGTTGGAGGCGCTCCTCGCCAAGGACCTGTGGCTGCGCAACGCCCGGCACGCCAACGAGATGGCCCAGCGGCTCGCCGAGGGCGTCCGCGCGGTGCACGGCGTGGAGATCCTCCACCCGGTGCAGGCCAACGGTGTCTTCGCCAAGCTGCCGCACGACGTGAGTGAGCGGCTCCAGAAGCGGTTCCGTTTCTACTTCTGGGACGAGGGTGCCGGGGTGGTGCGCTGGATGTGCTCCTTCGACACCACGGAGGACGACGTCGACACCTTCGTGGCGGCGCTGAAGGAGGAGATGGCGCGCTAGCCGCCGGATCTCCCCCTCCCGTTCTGCATAAGTATGCGGTTGCCTGAAAAGTCATTGACTCTCGGGTGATCGCATTCCTATGCTCTGCGGGCATGGAGCTCATCCAGGACACCGCCGACCTGTCCGCCTACCTGGCCGCCGACGACGTCATCGACCACCATCATCCGGTCGTCCGGGCCACCGCCGCCCGCCTGGCGGCGGAGGTCTCCGATTCGTATGACTATGCGCGGGCCGCCTATGAGTTCGTCCGGGACGCCATCCCGCACTCCCAGGACTCGGGCGACCTCCGCGTCACCTGGCGCGCCTCCGACGTGCTGGCCCTCGGTACGGGCATCTGCTACGCCAAGTCCCATGCCCTGGCCGCCCTGTTGCGGGCCGAGGACATCCCGGCCGCCCTGTGCTACCAGCGGTTGGGGGACGGAGAGGGCGGGCACGCGGTCCACGGCCTGGTCGCCGTCCGCTTCCGCGGCGCCTGGCACCGGCAGGACCCTCGCGGGAACAAGCCGGGTGTCGACGCCCGGTTCTCGCTGGACGGCGAGCGACTGGCCTGGGTCCCGGACCCCTCGTCCCACGAGGTGGACTATCCGGTCCTGTACGCCGCACCGCACCCGGTCGTCCTCGCCGCCCTGCGGGCCGCACCGGACCGGCCGCACCTGTGGAGGACGCTCCCGGGCACACTCTGAAGGAAACGGCCGGACCCCGGGCCGGAGGGGCGCCGGAGCGGGTGGCCAGTGGTGTCGGGTGTGGCGTGGGCCGGCCACCGCCCGGGACCGCGTTTCCCGCTCCGTGCCGTGGGCCTCAGTGGGCGCCGGCCGTGCGCAGTTCCTCGGTCGTCGGTGCGGTGCCGCCCAGGTGGGAGGGGAGCCACCAGGTGTCCTCCGGGCCCTTGGGACGGCCCGGGTACGCGCGCTGAGCGGCGTCCAGGAGTTCCTGGACGCGTTCGCGCAGGCGGCGGGTGATCGCACCGGCGTACTGGTCGCGCGGTGCCTCCACCGGCTCGCCGACGCGGACGGTGACGGGCAGGTGGTCGCGCTTGAAGTTGCGGGGGTGCCCCTTCGTCCACAGCCGCTGCGTGCCCCACACCGCCATCGGGACCAGCGGCACGCCCGCCTCCTGGGCGAGCCGGGCCGCGCCCGACTTGAAGCTCTTCAGCGTGAACGACTCGGAGATCGTCGCCTCCGGGAACACCCCGATGACCTCGCCGGAGCGCAGCGAGTCCAGGGCGTGCGCGTACGCCGTTTCGCCCTGCGCGCGGTCCACCGGGATGTGCTTCATGCCCCGCATCAGCGGACCGGAGACCTTGTGCCGGAAGACCGACTCCTTGGCCATGAACCGCACCAGGCGCTTCTGCGGCAGCGCGGCCAGACCGTTGAAGATGAAGTCCAGGTAGCTGATGTGATTGCTCACCAGAACCGCGCCGCCCGCGCGCGGGATGTTCTCCGACCCCTTGCAGTCGATCTTCAGGTCCCAGACCTTGAACATCGTCTTGGCGAAACCGATGACGGGACGGTAGACCAGCTCTGCCATGGGCGGGGTGGACCCTTTCTGCTCTGCTCGGGAAAGGGGCTCCCGGCGGGAAAGTTACGCAGCCGTAGGTTTACGGCGTCTCGCAGATCGTGCCCGAAGAACGGACGGGGAGCCAGTCCTGGTGCCCCGCGGCGGCGAGATCCTCGTCACGTCGGCCTACATCCCACCGTGGATCCTCACGTTCCTTTACTCCACACGTGTCGTGGTTCCCCGTGAAGGGGGGAACATGCCGCGCCCTGACGGCTGTCGCCGCGTCGGGGCCCCCGGGGAATCATCGCGGGCGCGGGAACGCTTGTATGGAGTACGACCGGTGGTGTGCCGGGCGGTGCTCGCGGCGGCGGGCGCCCATGAAGAGCCGTACGGACGGCGGAAGGGGAGAACGCGGGTGCGCGGGCACGACGACGGAAGGCGGCTCGGTGCGGCCGAACTCGGCGGCGAACTGGGGGAGCGCGCCACGCTCGTACAGTTCTCCAGCGCCTTCTGCGCACCCTGCCGGGCCACCCGGCGCGTCCTCGCCGGGGTCGCCGGAATGGTCCCGGGCGTCACCCACGTCGAGGTCGACGCCGAGGCGCACCTGGACCTCGTGCGCGAACTGGAGATCCTCAAGACGCCCACCGTCCTCGTCCTCGACGCCGGCGGGCGGGTGGTGCGGCGCGCCACCGGGCAGCCACGCACGGCGGACGTCATCGCGGCGCTCGGGGAGGCGGTATGAGCGGGTGTCAGGGAACGGTGAGGCGTCTTCCGCATCCCGGAGCCGGCTTGACTGCACGCGCCATCCATCGTCAGCCTGACCGTATGCCGACCGAACTCCTTCTCCACGGTCGGGTCCACGTCGACCTGGCCCGCACCGCGAGCGCGCGCTGTCCGGGCCGTTGAGCTGCCACGGACCCACGCCCCGACTTCCGCAGAAGGACAGTTCCATGACGGCCACTCCCGACCTCGGCGCCGCTCGGCCCGCCTCCTCCGATCTGCTGCGCTCCACCTTCCGCCGGCACGCCGCCGGCGTGGCGGTGATCACCGCGCGCGGCGCCTCCGGGCCGGTCGGCTTCACCGCCACCTCCCTGACCTCCGTCTCCGCCGACCCGCCCCTGGTCTCCTTCGGCATCGGCACCGGCGCCTCCAGCTGGCCCGCGGTGGCCGAGGCCGACCACGTGGGCGTGCACATACTCGGCGAACACCAGAGCGAGCTGGCCGCCACCTTCGCCCGCAGCGGCGCCGACCGCTTCGGCGCGCCCACCGGCTGGCGGGAGGGCCCGGAAGGCGTCCCCGTGCTGGACGACGTGCTCGCCTGGCTGGTGTGCCGGATCGTCGGGCGGGTCCCGGCCGGTGATCACCGGATCGTGCTCGCCGAGGTGGTCCTCGGCGACCCCTCGGGCGCCGGCCGCCCGCTCCTCTACCACCAGGGCCGCTTCAACGGCCTGCGGGATTGATCACGTCCCGACCGCTCCGCCCCCTCCTGCGAGGCCGTCGGGCTCCGGTTACGCTGCGTTGCGAACGTCACAGTTCAAAGCGCTTGCTTAGCGGGCAGGCACTAGGTGTACTGGTGAGTAATATCTCGTTCGGAGCGCGCGGACGCCCCGACCGGGATCGGCCGCTTGAGGCGCCTATGCTGCCTGCAAGAGGCAGCCCGAAATGACGATGCAGTAGGAGAGCCGGCGTGAGCTTGAGGATCGTTGTCACTGTGAAGTACGTGCCCGACGCCACTGGCGACCGGCACTTCGCCGATGACCTGACCGTCGACCGCGACGACGTGGACGGTCTGCTCTCCGAGCTGGACGAGTACGCGGTCGAGCAGGCCCTCCAGATCGCGGAGAACGCGGACGACGCCGAGGTCACCGTCCTGACGATCGGCCCCGAGGACGCCAAGGACGCCCTCCGCAAGGCCCTCTCGATGGGTGCCGACAAGGCCATCCACGTCGAGGACGACGACCTGCACGGCACCGACGCCATCGGCACCTCCCTGGTCCTGGCCAAGGCCATCGAGAAGGCCGGCTACGACCTGGTCGTCTCCGGCATGGCCTCCACCGACGGCACCATGGGCGTCGTCCCGGCGCTGGTCGCCGAGCGCCTGGGGGTCCCGCAGGTCACGCTGCTGTCCGAGGTCTCCGTCGAGGACGGCACGGTCAAGGGCCGCCGCGACGGCGACGCCGCCTCGGAGCAGCTCGAGGCGCAGCTCCCGGCCGTCGTCTCCGTCACCGACCAGTCGGGCGAGGCCCGCTACCCGTCCTTCAAGGGCATCATGGCGGCCAAGAAGAAGCCGGTGGAGTCCTGGGACCTGTCCGACCTCGACATCGAGGCCGAGGAGGTCGGCCTGGACGGCGCGTTCACCAAGGTCGAGGCCGCGACCGAGCGTCCGGCCCGCACGGCCGGCACCATCGTCAAGGACGAGGGCGAGGGCGGCAAGCAGCTCGCTGAGTTCCTCGCGAGCCAGAAGTTCATCTGAGGCTCGCCCCCGCTGACCGCCCCTCAACTTCGTTTCGCAGGAGAGCAATCCCATGGCTGAAGTCCTCGTCTACGTCGACCACGTGGACGGTGCCGTCCGCAAGCCCACCCTGGAGCTGCTGACCCTGGCCCGCCGCCTCGGCGAGCCCGTCGCCGTCGCGCTGGGCAACGGCGCCGCCGACACCGCCGCCACGCTCGCCGAGCACGGCGCGGTGAAGGTCCTCACCCACGACGCGTCCGAGTACGCCGAGTACCTGGTCGTGCCGAAGGTGGACGCCCTCCAGGCCGCCTACGAGGCCGTCTCCCCGGCCGCCGTGCTGGTCCCGTCCTCCGCCGAGGGCAAGGAGATCGCCGCCCGCCTGGCGCTGCGCATCGGCTCCGGCATCATCACCGACGCCGTCGACCTGGAGTCCGGCGACGAGGGCCCGGTGGCCACCCAGTCGGTGTTCGCCGCGTCCTTCACCACCAAGTCGCGCGTCATCAAGGGCACCCCGGTCATCACGGTCAAGCCGAACTCGGCCGCCGTCGAGGCCGCCCCGGCCGCGGGCGCGGTCGAGGCCCTGTCCGTGACCTTCTCGGACAAGGCGACCGGCACGAAGATCACCGGCCGTACGCCGCGTGAGTCGACGGGCCGCCCGGAGCTGACCGAGGCCGCGATCGTGGTCTCCGGCGGCCGCGGTGTCAACGGCGCCGAGAACTTCTCGATCATCGAGGCCCTCGCCGACCAACTCGGCGCGGCCGTCGGCGCCTCGCGTGCCGCCGTGGACGCCGGCTGGTACCCGCACACCAACCAGGTCGGCCAGACCGGCAAGTCGGTCTCGCCGCAGCTCTACGTCGCCAACGGCATCTCCGGTGCGATCCAGCACCGCGCCGGCATGCAGACCTCGAAGACGATCGTGGCCGTCAACAAGGACGCCGAGGCGCCGATCTTCGAGCTGGTCGACTTCGGTGTGGTCGGCGACCTGTTCGACGTCGTCCCGCAGCTCACCGAGGAGATCAAGACCCGCAAGGGCTGAGTCTTCCCAGGGCACGCGCCGAGGCCCCGGTGACCGGATCGGTCACCGGGGCCTCGGCGCATCCTGGTGACAGGCGGGCGGAAGGGGCGGCCAGGGTCCGGACGGGGTGTTGACCAGTGAGAATCACCCAGATAACTTCATTCTACGGATTGTTGATTCCGTAGAGCGGAAAAACTGGAGGGTGTGGGATGGGTCAGCAGGAGAAGGTGGCGACGAGCCTCGCGGGTACCGTCAGCGAGGAGATCAGCGCCTCCCTCGCACCGGTCGACGCGGAGCTGGAACGCCGCTACCCCGGGGACCCCGGCACCCGGCAGCCCGTCCACACCGTGTACGTCCCCGGGGACGCCTTCACCGCGGACACGCTGCGCTCCTGGGGCGACCAGGCGCTCGCCCTGCTCGACGAACACGCCCCGGACGCCGCCTCCTTCGCGGCGGTCCTCGGCCTGCCCGGCGAACTGGCCGAGCCGGTCCACTCCCGCGTCCGCGCCAAGCTGGAGCGCGAGCCCGTCGAGGACCTGCGCGTCGACTTCGAGGACGGCTACGGTCCCCGGCCCGACGCCGAGGAGGACGAGGCGGCGGCCCGTGCAGCCCGTCTGATCGCCGAGGCGTACGCGAACGGCACGGCGGCGCCGTACATGGGCATCCGCGTGAAGTGCATGGAAGCCGCCGTACGCGACCGCGGCATCCGCACCCTCGACGTCTTCCTCACCGGCCTCATGGCGGCCGGGGGCCCGCCCGAGGGGCTGGTCCTCACCCTGCCCAAGGTCACCTACCCCGAGCAGGTCGGCGCCTTCGTCCGGCTCCTGGAGGCCTTCGAGAAGACGCACGGCCTGGACGCCGGCCGCCTGGGCTTCGAGATCCAGATCGAGACCAGCCAGGCCATCCTCGCCACCGACGGCACCGCCACCGTCGCCCGCATGATCCAGGCCGCCGAGGGCCGCGCCACCGGGCTGCACTACGGCACCTTCGACTACAGCGCCTGCCTCGGCGTCTCCGCCGCCTACCAGGCCAGCGACCACCCGGCCGCCGACCACGCCAAGGCGGTGATGCAGGTCGCGGCGGCCGGCACCGGCGTCCGCGTGTCCGACGGCTCCACCAACGTCCTCCCCGTCGGCCCGACGGCCAAGGTCCACGACGCCTGGCGCCTGCACTACGGCCTCACCCGCCGTGCCCTCGCCCGCGCCTACTACCAGGGCTGGGACATGCACCCCGGCCACCTCCCCACCCGCTACGCGGCCGTCTTCGCCTTCTACCGCGAGGGGTTCGAACAGGCGGCGGCCCGCCTCGCCCGGTACGCCAACCGGGCCGGCGGCGACGTCATGGACGAGCCCGCCACCGCCAAGGCCCTCAGCGGCTACCTGTTGCGCGGCCTCGACTGCGGCGCCCTCGACCTGCCCGAGGTCGCCCGCCTCACCGGCCTGACCCGCGCCGACCTGGAGAGCTTCGCGTCCCCCCGCCGCGGCGACCTGACGGCTTCGGGGCAGTAAGCAGTAAGGAGGACGCGGGCCGTTCGGCCGGGGGGGGGGAGCACGTCCGCCGGCCGGGCCCCTGCTCCCGGGCCACGACGAGGGCGACGGCACGTGACCGACGGCTCCGGGGCGGCAAGGACGCCCTCATCCGCGTCGCCGGCGTGCGGGGCCCGACCCCGGCCTGCGGCTGCGAGGCCCGCCGCCGCGGGCCCCTCACACCGCCGGGGGCAGTTCGCCCGAGCCGCGGGTGATCAGGCGGGTCGGCAGTTCGATGCGTTCGGGGGCGAGCAGGGTGCCCTCCAGCTGACGGAAGAGGCGTTCGGCGGCGGTGCGGCCGAGGGCAGCCGCGTCCTGGGCGACGACCGTGACGCCGGGCTGGAGCAGATCGGCCAGCTCGATGTCGTCGAAGCCGACGAGCGCCACCGGGCGGGAGTGCTCGGCGAGGACCCGGATCACGGTGACCGTCACCCGGTTGTTGCCGGCGAAGATCGCGGTGACCGGGTCGGCGCCGGACAGCATCTCCTCCGCCGCCCGGCGCACCCGCTCCGGATTCGTCGCGCCGAGGGACATCCAGCGCTCCTCGACGGCTATGCCCGCGTCCTCCATGGCCGCCCGGTAGCCGCGCAGCCGCTCCGCCGCGGTGTGGATGCGGGGCATGTCGCCGATGAACCCGATCCGGCGGTGTCCGTGCGCGAGGAGGTGCGCCACCCCGTCGCGGGAGCCGCCGTAGTTGTCGGACAGCACGACGTCCGCGTCGATCCGTCCGGCCGGGCGGTCCACGAACACGGTCGCCACACCCGCCCTGATCTCCGGCTCCAGATAGCGGTGGTCGTCCCCGGCCGGGATCACCACCAGACCGTCCACCCGGCGCGCGCACAGCGCCAGCGCCAGCTCCTGCTCGCGCTCGGGGTCCTCGGCGCTGGAACCGTTGATCAGCAGCGCCCCGTGCGCGCGGGCCACCTCCTCGACGGCGCGGCTGAGCGGGCCGTAGAACGGGTCCGCGAGGTCCTCCAGCACCAGCCCGATGCTCGCCGTCCGGCCCTTGCGCAGCACGCGGGCACTGTCGTTGCGGCGGAAGCCGAGCGCCTCGATCGCCTCCTGCACCCGGCGCTCGGTGTCCGGGGTGACCCCGGGCTCGCCGTTGACCACCCGGGAGACCGTCTTCAGTCCGACCCCGGCGCGCGCCGCCACGTCCTTCATCGTCGGACGGTTGCCGTACCGGTTACCGGGACGGCGGTCTGCTCGGCGGGTGGTCTCGGGCACGATGCGTCTGTCCTGTCTCTCGTCCGACTCGTCCACGGGGGGTCGCGGGGGGTGGTGCGCGATCCGTGGGCTTGTATGAGGATGTGGCGTCGAGCATAGAGCCTGGACAACGTTGTCAGATGCGCGAGAGACTGTCCATCGCTGTCCCCGGCCTGCGCCCCCACCGCTCGACCGGCCTGCCTCTCTTTGATTTTCAAGCTTGAACGGGGAGATCTGACTCTGATGCACACCGACCTCGTGGCGGCCCTGGACATCGGCGGCACCAAGATCGCCGGCGCGCTGGTGGACGGCGGCGGCCGGATCCTGGCCAGGACCCAGCGCGCCACGCCCGCCCAGCAGGACGGCGAAACGGTCATGCGGGCCGTGACGGAGGTGCTCGGCGACCTCGCCGGGTCGCCCCTGTGGGAACGCGCGGGCTCGGTCGGCATCGGCAGCGCCGGTCCGGTCGACGCCTCCGCGGGCACCGTCAGCCCGGTGAACGTGCCGGGCTGGCGCGACTTCCCGCTGGTGGACCGGGTGCGTGCGGTCACCGGGGGCCTGCCGGTGGAGCTGATCGGCGACGGTGTCGCGATCACCGCGGCCGAGCACTGGCAGGGCGCGGCGCGCGGCCACGACAACGCGCTGTGCATGGTGGTCTCGACGGGTGTCGGCGGTGGCCTGGTGCTGGGCGGACGCCTGCATCCCGGTCCGACCGGCAACGCCGGGCACATCGGCCACATCAGCGTGGACCTCGACGGCGATCTCTGCCCGTGCGGCTCGCGTGGCTGCGTGGAGCGGATCGCCAGCGGCCCGAACATCGCCCGCCGGGCCCTGGAGCACGGCTGGCGTCCGGGGCCGGACGGTGACACCTCGGCCGCCGCGGTGGCCGCGGCGGCCCGGGCGGGCGACCCGGTGGCCGTGGCCTCCTTCGAGCGGGCGGCGCAGGCGCTCGCCGCCGGCATCGCGGCCACCGCGACCCTGGTCGAGATCGACATCGCGGTGATCGGCGGGGGCGTCGGCAAGGCGGGCGACGTCCTGTTCACACCCCTGTGCAAGGCCCTCACCGACTACGCGACCCTGTCCTTCGTGCGGCACCTGACCGTCGTCCCCGCGCAGATGGGCACCGACGCGGGCCTGGTCGGCGCGGCAGCGGCGGCCCTGACCCGCACCCCGGACCCGGCGACGGCAAGCCGGTAGGCTCCGCCGGTTGACGGAGCCGGTAGGCTCCGCCGGTTGACGGCAGCGAGGCGCCCCGGGTGCCGGGCGGGGCGTGAGGCTTCCAGGCGGAGCCGGGTCGGGTGGCGAGCCGTCTGACGTTGCTGGGCCGGAGTCGCCGGGAGCTGCTGGAGCGGGCGGCGAGCCGTCAGGGGTTCGCCGGTTCCGGCAGCGAGGCGGAGCCGGGACTTCGCCGGGCCCAATCAGGCAGCGACCTGGCGAGGCACCGGGTTCAGCTTACGGCGGCGGCCGGACACAGCTCTCGGTGAGCCCCGGGGCCGACACCGGGCGGGGCTTCGTCGGGGACGCCTTGTGAGTCGGCGGAGCCCCGGGCCCGGTTCCGGCGGAGCCCGTGGCCGGCGCCGGGCAGGGGCTCGGCGGTCCCGGTCTCCGGAGGACTCCCGGGTTCAGCTCTCGGTGGAGCTCCTGGATGCGGCTCTGGGTGGGGGATTGGCGGGGTTGACTGGTGAGTTGCCGGAGTGCTGGGCCCGGTTGCGGACCGAGCCTAGGGCTGGCGCCGGGCGGGGGCTCGGCGGTGCCGGTTTCCGGAGGGCTCCCGGGTTCAGCTCTCGGTGGAGCTCCTGGATGCGGCTCTGGGCGGGGGATTGGCGGGGTTGAGTGGTGAGTTGCCGGAGTGCTGGGTCCGGTTGCGGACCGAGCCTAGGGCTGGCGCCGGGCGGGGGCTCGGCGGTGCCGGTTTCCGGAGGGCTCCCGGGTTCAGCTCTCGGTGGAGCTCCT